>JAJZCP010000162.1 GCA_021846065.1 Acidobacteriota bacterium | reverse complement strand
CGCACAGCAGCAGGGAAGTGTCGATGGATGAGAGTTCGGAGTTGAAGAGCCGCTCGCCACTTTCTATATCGAGGAAGTGATACAGAAAGCCGTGGACGTGCGGGCACTGCTCCAGCAGAAAGGCCAAGGTTGTTTCTACGCGCTGCTCGCACACAACTGGCGGCATGTAATGACGGTCTGCCGCGATGCAGAGCGCGCTCAGGCCAAACCCCGTAGCCGCAATGCTGGCCACGCGGCTCTGCGAGATTCCGATGGCTGGCGCGTGGTCGCGCACCAGGCCGGTCGTTGGGTGCGCCTGATCGTAAAAGTAGGAGACCCCGCGCCCCTCGACATCGTCCAGCAGCATCTCGGTCGCACGCGTGATCTGCGTCATCGGCCGGTTTACGAAGTGCCCCGGCGTATGGGGATATTTCTTGGCGACCTCGGCTTCCGTTTTTGGTGCTTTTTCTTCGGAGGGTGTGGCAGTCCGTTGCGATCCGGTGGATTGCGGCGCAGCCGCGGGTGGAGCCGTCTGTCCTAGCGCCGGAATTCCTGCCGCGAGCCCAGCGGCCGCGGAAGCTCCAAATCGGCGCAACATCTCGCGGCGGGTCAGGGATTCTTTTCTCAACGGGCAGTCAACCTCGGCAGGTTCGTGCTGCGCTCTTCAATACGAGCAGCCGGTGCCATCGTTGCCATCCCTCCGCAGGAGCGCAAGGCATTATCCATCGGCAGCGAGACCAGAACCCAGGCGGCGTTAGTACTGCAGCAGCTGCCGCATCGCAGTCATGATCTTTGGAAGGTCCGGCATGTAGAACTGCTCCAGCGGTTCTGCCGCTGGAATCGCCGGAACGTCGGGCGCCGCCACGCGAAGAATCGGAGCGTCCAGGCAATCGAACGCCAACTCTGCCACAGTCGCGGCGATCTCAGATCCAATACCCAGCGTCCGGTGATCTTCCTGCACAATGCACAGGCGGCCGGTCTTCGCGATTGAGTTCAGAATCGTTTCATGATCCAGGGGATTCAGTACGCGAAGGTCGATGACTTCGACGCTTGCGCCCGTCTCTTCGGCAATCTTTTCCGCTGCCTGCAGCGACGGCTGCAGCATAAAGCCGTACGTGACGATGGTCGCATCTTTTCCGGGGCGCCGGACTGCGCAGTGGAACAGATCAGACAGAAAATCCGCGCTCTCCGGTACATCTTCCTTGATCGCTGGCAGGCGATAAAGCTTCTTATGCTCAAAGTAGAGGACCGGATCATCCTGACGGATGGCCGCTTTCAACATGCCTTTCGCGTCGGTCGGTGTTGCAGGCGCAACAACGATCAGGCCGGGCTCATGCGCAAACCACGTGGTGTTGGTCTGGCTGTGATACATGCCGCCGCCCGTGCCGCCGCCGTAGCAGATGCGCAGCGTCAGCGGACACGTCTGCGCGCCGGCGGAGCGGTAGCGCAGTTTGGCCGCCTGCTGGGTGATCGCGTCCATCGCCGGAGTGATGAAGTCGACGAACTGAATCTCCGGCACCGGGCGCATGCCCGCCATCGCCGCGCCAATCGAAGAGCTGACGATGATGCCTTCGGCCAGCGGGGAATCGATTACGCGATCGGGACCAAACTCTTCATACAGCCCCTTGGTCACGCCAAACGCTCCACCCATCACTCCCACGTCTTCTCCAATGATGAAGACCGAGGGATCGCGCCGCATCTCTTCATTCAGCGCGGCATTGATTGCATCCAGATAGCTAACCGACATAACCAGGTATCGTCTCGCAAAAAAATTGGAATCAGTATTGGGGCGTGCAGGTCTTGCGTTCCAGCTCGCGGCTGCGCACGTCGAAGGAATAAAGATGGTCGAGGCACTCGATCGGCTGCGCCTGCGGCTGCTTCTCGGCGTATTCAACGGCGGCATCCAGCTCTTTGTTGAAGCTGTCGATAATCTGCTGCTTCCACTCCGCAGAGAACAGTTTTTTGCCGGTCAGGTAGCGCTCCATCGCCGCATTCGGGTCTTTCGCCTTCCACTCTTCGACCTCTTCCGCGGTGCGGTACTTCGCCGGGTCAATTTCAGAGTGCCCATACCAGCGGTAGGTCTTGGCCTCAATCAGTGTCGGGCCGCCGCCAGAGCGCGCGCGAGCAATCGCCTCCTGCGCGACGCGGTACATCGCGACTGCATCGTTGCCATCGACGGTGATGCCCGGAAAGCCATACCCCATCGCTTTCAGGCTGATGTCGTCCACCCGCGTCTGCAGCTTCACGGAGACCGACTCCGCCCAAAGGTTGTTCTGACAGATGTAGACGATCGGCAGGTTGCGGACGCCGGCAAAGTTCAGCGCCTCATGCCAGAACCCAAGCGACGTGGAGCCTTCGCCCGACAGCGCAACCACCACGTTGTCGTTCTTCTTCATCTGGTTGGCCAGGGCCACGCCGGTTCCGATGTTCAACTGCGCGGCAATCGTCGAGGCCGGCGTGATGATGTTTAGCGGGGCGTAGCCACAGTGCGCCGGCGAGGAACGGCCCTTGTCAGGGCTGGTCACGCGTCCATAAAGCTGCGAGAACATGATCTCCAGCGGAACGCCCTTGATAAAGTTCAGGATGAAGTCGCGGTGCGACGGCGCGACCGTATCTTCCGGCCGCAGATCGATACCCGCGCCGACGGCGACAGCTTCCTGTCCCACGGCTGCGTAGTAGTTGCCCTTGAACCGCGCCTGCTTCTTCAGGGTGCGGGCGCGCTCCTCCAGCAGACGGCACTTCACCATCGTGCTGTAAATTTGCTTGAGCTTGTCGTCGGAAATTAAGGGATTTTCGGAATTCGGCCGCCCATTGGCAGCGCTCTTTGGGGCTGCCGCGGGCGCGGCTGGCTCCTTCACCTTTGTCGCCATTTCAACATCGTCCTCGCGCTCTCATTGTATCGTAGCGGCCGCTGCCATTGCTCCAGCAGGCTGCAGCTTCGGGGGTACAGCCGTTTGTCTCCCGTGATTTCAACAGTTCTGTGCAAGACCCTGTGAATTTTGCTGCCTCAATCGCCTTCGAATGCTTTCAGTCCCGCCGTTTGCTGCGCATTGCCCTGAAAATGCTGCGCAGCGCACGACCGGGTTATGTCGAATAGTCGGCATTGATCGAGACATACTCCGCCGTCAGGTCGCAGGTGTAGAACGTGCAGCTCGCCCCACCCATCCCCAGGTCGACAGCCACCAAAACCTCCCACTCGCGCATCGCGGCATGGGTGCGGTCCCGCGAAAAATCGCCCGCTACCTGACCGTTGCGGCACACCGGCATGCCAGAGATGGAAACGGAGATCTTCGCGGGGTCCAATGCCACGCCGGAGCGGCCGGCAGCCGCCAGAATTCGTCCCCAGTTCGGGTCGCAGCCTGCGAAGGCGGTCTTGACCAGCGGGGAGTTCGCGATTGTTGCGGCGACGGCGCGCGCGTCCGCAAAACTCGCAGCTCCCGTTACATGCAGCTTCAGCAAATGCTCGGCGCCTTCGCCATCTTCGACAATCTGGCGCGCCAGTGAGATGCAGACCTCACGTATAGCCGCGGCAAATGCGGCAGCGGTTGTACTGCCCGCTTCAATTTTCACGCCAGTGGCGCCGCTGGCCAGCAGCAGCACTGTGTCGTTGGTCGACGTGTCGCCGTCGATCGAGATGCAGTTAAAGGTCGTTTCCACGGCGGGGATCAGCATCTCCCGCAGCAAAGCCGGTGCGATGCGGGCATCCGTAAAGATGTAAGAGAGCATGGTCGCATGCGGCACAAGCTGCGGCGCAATCATTCCTGCGCCCTTGGCTACGCCGGCCACGCGAATCGGCCCTACGGCAGTCTCGAGAACGGCGGACGCGATCTTCCTGCGCGTGTCTGTGGTCAGGATCGCGTCAGCGAATGCGAGAAAATCTTGCGGCGTTGCCCCCAGCGACTGCTTCACCGCCGGGATGGCATCGATCAATTTTTCAGCCGGCAGTGGAACGCCGATGATCCCGGTGGAGGAAGGGAAGACCTGCTGTGGCGCGCAGGAAAACGTTTCAGCCAGCACGTCGCAAACCTCGCGGCAGGCGGCGATGCCCGGAGCTCCGGTGGCGCAGTTCGCATTACCGGAGTTGACCGCCACCACGCGCACCACGCCCTCGCTGGAGACGAGATGCTCGCGCCCCACCAGCACCGGCGCAGCCGCGACACGGTTACTGGTGAACGCGGCGGCCGCGCTGGCTCCGTCGGCCACAACGCACGCAAAGTCGGGCTTGCCGCTCGGCTTAATGCCGGCGCGCACTGCGGCAAAGCGAAAGCCCACCGGAATCTGTCCGGCAGTAATCTCAGGTTCTTCTCCGTTCGGACGAATTGCCATTCTCTGTACCCTAGTAAAAATGGAATCTGTGGAACCGTTTATCGATATGGAAAACGTTTCGGTAGCGCAGGGTGATGCTGTCGTGCTGCATCAGCTTTCGCTGCGGGTGCGTTCCGGGGAGCACATCGCTATCCTGGGCCCTAACGGCTGCGGCAAGTCCACCCTGATCGAGACGCTCGCGGGCCGCAAATATCCCGTCGTGCAGCCGGGCTCGCGACTTCGGATCTTCAGCCGCGAGCGATGGG
>JAJZCP010000161.1 GCA_021846065.1 Acidobacteriota bacterium | reverse complement strand
TCATTGACTCGAATACAACGGCGCTGGATACGCTCGAGAGCTTGTCTGGCGGTCATGACTAGATTATGAAAACACGGCGTCCGGGTGAGGGATGACGCTGGAGTGATGGAAATGATGGGCATAAAGAGGAGAAGCAAAAGCAACAAGGCCGCGCAGGCCGCGACCGTGGTCTGCCTGTTGCTGTTGACGACGAATCTGCTGGGTGGCCAGCAGCAGGCGTCCACAGCCGGCACGCAGACAGGCAGCCAGACAAGCAGTCAGACGCCCCGTCCCGAATTTCTGCACCGCTCGATTCCCTCGGTCTCGGGTCATCTGCCGGAGTGGCTGGACCGGCATCAGAATCTTCCCGTGGCGCAGCAGGAGATGTTGCTGCGTCGCAATGCGGAGTTTCGCCGCATGGCGCCCCAGGCTCAGCAGCGCGTGCTGGATCAGTTGACCCGGATCAATCAGATGCCTCCTGCGCAGCGGCAACGTTATCTGGCGCGCAACGAGGCGATGGAGCGTTTGACCCCGGAAGAACGAGCGCGCTTCCATGCTTCTTTGCAGGCTGTGGCCGAGATGACGCCGGATCGCCGTGCGGCTGTGACGGCAGCCTTTCGCAGCCTGCGCCGATATCCGCAAAGCGAGCGAGCGAAGATGCTGGCTTCCTCACCGTACAGCGATTCGCTGACGACGCAGGAGCGCGCGGCGCTGGGCAGTCTGCTGAAGGTGGAGCCGTATCTGCCCCAGCAGCAGACGAATCCTGCTGTGAAGCAGCCCTGAGCAGCGGGCAGGCCCCCGCAAGCTGGCTGCATTCAGGCGCGGAAAAGATTGCGCAGGATGAAGAAGACGTTGGCCGGGCGCTCGGCCAGTCGCCGCATGAAATACGGATACCACTCACTGCCGAAGGGCAGATAGATGCGCACGCGATAGCCCTCATGGACGAGTTTGCGTTGCAGGTCGCGGCGCACGCCATAGAGCATCTGAAACTCAAAGTGGTCGGCGGCGATTCCCTGCTTGCGGGCGTAGTGCTGAACGGCGCGGATCATGGCTTCATCGTGGGTGGCGATGCCGTGGTAGATCGCGCTCGAGAGCAGTGTTTCCGCAAGCCGGACGTAGTTTTGATCGACGTCGGACTTGGCTGGAAACGCCACGGTTGCAGGCTCCTGATAAGCGCCTTTGCAAAGACGGATGCGAATACCATCGGCAACCAACTGCGCAATATCCTGCTGCGAGCGGTAGAGATAGGCCTGGATCACGATCCCGATATGGCCGGCATTGCCTGGCAGAGCGTGTACGCGGCGCACCATGTCAAGGGTGGGCTGTGTGAGCGCGGATCCCTCCATGTCGATGCGCAGAAAATTTCCGGTGGTGCGGCAGTGTTCGGCCAGACTCCGGACGATCGTCTCGGTCAGTTCAGGGGCAAAATCCATGCCCATCTGGGTGAGCTTGACGCTGATGTTGGCGTTGAGCTTCTGCTGCGCAATCTGGTCGAGCAGGCGGTGATAGATCTCCGCGGCGCGCTGCGCGTCGGCCTCGCTGCTGACGCTTTCGCCCAGCGAATCGAGCGTGACGCTCAAACCCTGTTGGTTGAGTTGCCGAGCGACGTGCAAGGCGTCTTCCATGCGGACGCCGGCCACAAAGCGCGAACTCATCTTTCGCCCCATGCTGGAAGCTTCACTGAAACGACGGATGGGACGATTGGTGGACAGGGAGATAAACAGGCTGCGCAGGAGCGGCATGATGCGTGAAACCTCGAAAAACCGGAGTGAATTCGGAAAGCCCTTTTGAGTTTGGCACAGAGGCCGAAGACCCTGCCACTCGACGGAGATCACGGCCGCATATGGGAGTGATGCACATCACACACGAATGCTCAAAACGCAGGATACAACTGTCGCTGAAGGCAGGCTTGATGCGATGAAAAGAGTTCCGCGGAGACGACTTTGCAATACAGACCGAAATGGTCGTATACTGAAGACGGACCAAAGTGGTCGCAATTCAGCTTTCCGACGTATTCTTCGTCGGAGAGCGCGGCAGAGAGTGAAGCGTTTGAGCATGCTGAGCGAACTGGAAGTGGGAACCACTGGCATCATTGAATCCGTCGATCTTCCCCCGAGCGTTCATAACCACCTGATGTATATGGGTTTCCTGCCGAATGCACGGGTTGAGGTACTGCACCGTGCGCCTGCCGGCGACCCGACCGTCTATGCGATCGACGGACTGGAGATTGCGTTGCGCCGCGAGACGGCGCAGGCAATTCAGGTGAGGATGACGCGGCCGGTGCGACCGTCTGCAACGGAAACTGCACGGAAATCAGAACGAAAGGCTCGGCGATGAGCACCTGCTGCACTCCCGAACCGTATGAACCGCCCGCGCCGGGAGCGGATTCGTCGCGCCTGCGCACGATTGCTCTGATTGGTCCGCCGAACTCGGGCAAGTCGACGCTCTTTAACCGGTTGACCGGACTGCGGCAGAAGGTGGCGAACTATCCAGGCGTGACGGTCGAGCAGCGCATGGGCGCGATGGCCGGCATTGGACGCAGCGATCTGACGCTGATCGATCTGCCGGGAATCTATTCGCTGGACCCGTTTTCAGAGGATGCGCGCGTTTCGGTGGAGGTGCTGGAAGGACGTATGCCGGGCACGCCCAAGCCGGATGCGATTTTGCTGGTGCTCGATTCCCTGCACCTGACGCGGCAACTGATGCTGGCTGCGCCGGTGCTGGGGCTGGGCCTGCCGACGATGGTGCTGCTGAATATGAGCGACCTGATGGAGACGCGCGGAGGCGAGATCGATCCGCTGCGGCTGGCTCAGGAACTGGGCGCGCCGGTGGCGCGGATCAGCGCGGTGAAAGGCTCCGGGATGGAGGCAATTCAGCTTTTTCTGAATCGCCATCGCGGCGAGGATGCGAATCAGGCAGCAATCACCGTGCTGCCCGTGGTGGGCAATGCGGTGAGCGCGCACAAATGGGCGGCGCAGGTGAGCGCGCGCACGGGCTATCGCGCTCCGCTTTCGGCGGAGGCAAGCCGCAAGGTGGATGCCGTTCTGCTGCATCGCATCTGGGGCCCGCTGTTTTTTCTGGTGGTGGTCTTCAGTGTCTTTGAGGTGGTGTTCAGCATTGGCCAGCCGCTGAGCGATGGGCTGGGCGACGTGCTGGCTCGCGCGGGCACGTGGGCGACGAACTTTCTTCCCAACGACTGGCTTCGTTCACTGGTGCTGGACGGCGCATGGAAAGGCGTGACTTCAGTTCTTGTTTTTCTGCCGCAGATTCTGCTGCTGTTTCTGTTTATCGGCATCCTGGAGGACTCTGGCTATCTGGCGCGTGCGGCGCTGATTGCCGATCGCGTGATGCGGACGATTGGACTGAACGGCAAGGCGTTCATTCCGCTGCTCTCGGCCTATGCCTGCGCGGTGCCGGCGATTATGGCAACGCGGACGATTGAGAACAAGCGTGACCGGCTGGCAACGATCCTGGTGACGCCGTTCATGACCTGCTCGGCGCGGCTGCCGGTGTATATGCTGTTCATCGCCGCGTTTATTCCACCGATTGCGTTTGTGCATGGGCTGGTGGGACTGCAAACGCTGGTGATGCTGGGGCTGTATCTGCTGGGATTCCTGGCGGCGCTGGCGACGGCGCGGCTGCTGAAAAGCTCGATTCTGAAGTCGAGCCAGACGCCGTTCATTCTGGAGCTACCGCAATATCGGATGCCGACGCTACGTTCGATTGGACTGCGACTGTGGGATCGCGGCAGCGTCTTTCTGCGCCAGGCGGGCAGCGTGATTCTGGTGGTGACGCTGGGGCTGTGGGTGCTGGCGAATTTTCCTCGACACCACGGTGTGGCACCGGAGTTGACGGAGAGCATCATCGGGCGTCTGGGGCACTGGATGGAGCCGGCCATTGCACCGCTCGGCTTCAACTGGAAGATTGGCATCGGGCTGCTGTCGAGCGTTCTGGCGCGTGAAGTGATGGTGGGGACGATGGGCACGCTCTACGGCGCTGACCCGCAGACTCAATCGCTGAGCCTGCAAACGGCACTACATCATGATCTGCATCTGGGGGGAGCGATTGCGCTGATGGTCTTCTTTGCCTTTGCCATGCAATGCACATCAACCATGGCGGTAGTGCGGCGAGAGACGAATAGCTGGCGCTGGCCGGTGATTCAGTTCCTGTATATGCTGGTGCTGGCGTGGGGAGCGGCGTTTGCCGCGAACTGGGCCGTGCATCTGATCTGGGGCTGAAATCCGGGGCTGAAAACGGATTCTCATGTGCGCTGTAAGTGTCCTGAAGTTGCACAAAAGCTATACTGAAAAGAATCGTAAGATTCGATGACCTCGATGTGCTCCCCTTTGAGTCCAACAGGTGGCCATCGAACGTGTCACACACTCAAGCGAGTCTCGCATACGCAGGGAAAGAGGAGGCGGAGTTGGCGGTACTTGATCCTGCATGCAACAATCCTGCGCGGAATGAACTTGCTGCCCGTCTCGTCGCTTGGACATGCTCCGTTGCCCGTTTTAGGAGCGCATCGCGACTTGCAATCCTGCTGATATCGCTGTGGAGCCTTCCAGCCTGGGCTTGCACG
>JAJZCP010000160.1 GCA_021846065.1 Acidobacteriota bacterium | reverse complement strand
GTTGTACTTAGGGCGTTTGGAGCGAAAGTATGGCGAAAGCGGTTTGGAACGGTAAAGTACTGGCAGAGAGCGACAAGACGCAGACTGTCGAAGGAAATATCTACTTTCCCCACGACTCGATTGACCGGGAATATTTTCGGGCAAGCTCAACCATCTCCGCATGCCCTTGGAAGGGACAGGCTCGGTATTACACCATTCTGGTGGATGGTCAGGAAAACTCCGACGCTGCCTGGTATTATCCGGACCCCAAACCGGCGGCCCGCTCCATCAAAAATTACGTGGCCTTCTGGCGCGGCGTAGAGATCGAAAAGTAACCACGATCCCCCATCTCGCGCGGGATCAATATGCGCCCGGCTGTTCGAGCGGCAAGCGCACGCGAAAGCACGTGTTTCCTGGTTCAGATTCCAGACTGATCGTCCCGTTGTAGCGGGTAAGAATGCGCTGCACCGTGTCGAGCCCAAGGCCCTGGCCGGTCCCGGCGGGCTTGGTCGTGAAGAACGGCTCGAAGATCCGGCTCCGGATGTCGGCTGGAATTCCTGGGCCGTCGTCGCGGATATCGACGTGAATCATATCGCCGGCGTGTCCGGTGCACAGCCGCAGCGTCCCCTGATCCTTCATCGCGTCCAGCGCATTTTCCATCAGCGCCATCCAGACCTGGTTCAGCTCACTGCCATTCGCAGCAATACTGGGCAGCTCTGCCTCGTACTGCCGCTCCACTTCGACGTTATGCAGCCGGTAGTGCAGCATCGCCAGCGTACTCTCCAGGGACTGCGCCAGATCGATGTCCTGCAGTGGCGCCTGATCCATGTGGGAGTATTCCTGAATTGCCCGGATCAGATCGAAGATGCGGGCCGTCGATTCAAGCATCGTTGCGGTCATGCGTTCAGCGCGCAGGGTCGCGGCAAAATGCACCAGCGTCAGGTTCGCCGCTTCGCGGCTTAGAAATGCATCCAGGGCCGCAAGTCGGTCAATCTCAAGGCCGGCTTCGGCATAGATCGGCGCAATCTCCCAGGCGTTTGCCACGCCGCGCTGCTCCAGCCACCGAAGCATCCGCTCCTCTAACCCCTGCGTGTGCAGCGGACCCATGGCGGGCTTTCGAGCGTCGAGGCTGGACTGCATCGCTGCAACCCAGGTCCGGTACTGTTCCTGCTGTTCGGCGGAAAGGCAGAGCTTGCCCGCCTCATAGCTGGCGCTGCCGTAGGCTCGCAGATCCTGCATCAGATTGCTGGCTGCGCGACGGGCGGCGCTGGCAGGGTTATTCAGTTCATGCGCCAGATTGGCGGCCAGCTTGCCCAGTGCGCTCAGCTTCTCCGCCTGTTGTTCCAGCCGGGTCATCTCGCGGACGCGGTCGATCAGAACATGCACACAGCGTTGCGCGATTGAAGGGATGGCGGCTAGCATCGCCGGAAACTGCGATTTATCGATCAGCAGCGCCCACAGGTCTTCACTGACGGTTCCCGTGCCGCCGGCGGTCTTCATCCGCGAAAACGGCAGCAGTCCGGTGAGCGCGCCGGAGCGGCCGATAAAAAGGCTGCCCTGGCCGCCCTTGCGGCGGCGGACCTGCACATCGCCCTCGAGCAGGATGATCATCCGAGTCACTCTATCGCCATCATCAAAGAGACGGGTTCCGCGGGGCGCCCGGACCTCGATCGCATTTTCCGTCAGCCAGCGAAGCTCCTCATCCGGAATTCCCTCCAGCGGACGAACGGCACGCAACGCAGCGATGATCCGTTCAGGCTCCGAGGACAGCCGAACGGCGCCGCGCGGCAGCTCATCGGTGGATTCCGCAATGGATGGTGTTGGGTTCATGCGTGCCCCCAGAGTAATCCCTTAATGTTACAGCGGCGTGGAGTTCCGGTCTTTCCCCGGAATTCCACGCCGCTGCCGTATCAAAACTGAGCCCTGATCTATGCTCCGACTGGCGACGGAGACTCTGTTACGGCCGGCTCGACCACTCCGTTCCTGACCGTCACGGGATCGAGGAAAGACATCGCCGCACGCAGCGGCTCGCCCGTCTTCTCCAGGCTGTGCTGCGCCTCCGCACGACGCTGTTGCTCAAACCACTTTCTACCGGTCGCGTTTTCCTCCAGCCATTGTTTGGCAAACGTGCCGTCCTGAATCTCGGCCAGCAGCTTGCGCATGGCGTCGCGCGTTTCGTCTGTCACGATGCGCGGACCGGCGATATAGTCTCCATATTCCGCCGTGTCGGAGATGGAGTGGCGCATGTACGCCATACCGCCGCGATACATCAGATCGACAATCAGCTTCAGTTCATGCAGGCATTCGAAGTACGCGATCTCCGGTTGATATCCAGCCTCCACCAGCGTCTCAAAGCCCGCCTTCACCAGAGCCGTTGTGCCGCCGCAGAGTACCGCTTGTTCCCCGAAAAGATCCGTTTCGGTCTCTTCCGTAAACGTTGTCTGCAGGACGCCGGCACGCGTGCAGCCAATCGCCTTTGCATAGGAGAGCGCCAGTTCCAGGGCGTGGCCGCTCGCATCCTGATGCACCGCCACCAGTCCCGGAGTGCCGCCGCCCTCTTCAAACACCTCACGCACGCGGTGGCCCGGCGCCTTGGGCGCAATCATCGAAACGTCGATGTTGCTCGGCGGCTGGATGGTGCCATAGCGGATGTTGAAGCCATGCGCGAACATCAGGGTTTTGCCGGCGGCAAGGTTGGGTGCAATCGATTCCGCATAAATCTTCGCCTGCGTCTGGTCGGGGGCAAGCAGCATGATCACGTCCGCCCACTTCGCCGCTTCGCCGGTCGTCATGACCGTCAGTCCGGCTCGCTCCGCGCGCGCTTTGGATTTGCTGCTCGCAGGCAGGCCAATCCGCACATCCACGCCCGAATCTTTCAGGTTAAGAGCGTGGGCGTGGCCCTGGGAGCCATAGCCCAGAATTGCCACTTTCTTGCCGCGGATCAGATCCAGGTTTGCATCTTCGTCGTGATACGTCTTCACCATGCTTATCTCCGTGTTGGGTTCCTGATATTATTCGATCGCTTCTTCCAGAAAGTCATGCGCCGGCGCAGCGACTGCAGCGATTCCCGGCTCCGAGGTTGCGTCACTCAGTGCATCCAGCACGCGGCTGGTATGGTGCCCGCGGCGCATCGCCATACGGCCAGTGCGGGCCATCTCTAAAATCTGATACTGGCTCTCTTCGAGGATCTGGACCAGACCCTCGATCTTGCTGGCGCTTCCAGTCAGCTCCAGCATCATCGAGTCCGGCGCGAGATCCACCACGCGCGCCCGAAAAACTTCCGCCAGCTGAAACAGGTCTGAACGGTTCGCCACTCCCGCCGCAACCTTCAGCAGCGCCAGCTCCCGCACCACTGCGGAGTGCCGTCCCACGTCATCGACCTCGCGCACATCTTCCAGCTTGTAAAGCGAGGCGAGGATGCGGTGCGCGCGATCCTCAGGCGCCGCGGCGACGATGGTCATGCGTGAGATACCCGCGGACTCGCTCCGGCCCACAGTCAGCGATGTGATATTGGTGTTGAGCCGCCGGAACAGCGAGGCGACACGTGACAGCACGCCGGGCCGGTCGTCCACCAGAATGACAAACGTGTGCAGCACCGTCATGCGTCCTCCGCCGACTCGAGTAGCGGATTCTCCGCCGGACGGCGGATCATTTCATGCAGCGCGGCGCCGGTGGGAATCATCGGGTACACCGAGTCTTCCTGCTGGACGCGGAAGTCGATCAGGAACGCTCCGCGATGGCTGCGGGCAGCGCGCACGGCGTCCAACACCTCTGTCCGTCGCGTGACACGAGCGCCCGGGATTTCATGCGCGTCGGCAAGCTTGACAAAGTCCGGACTGCGCAGCGGCGTGGACTGGTAGTTCTTCTCGTAAAAGAACTCCTGCCATTGCCGCACCATGCCCAGATATCCGTTATTGATGATGGCGATGTTGATGTCGAGATCTTCCTGGGCGATGGTTGCAAGCTCCGGGCTGGTCATCTGAAATCCGCCATCCCCGGCGATTACCCAAACTTCCTTTTCCGGGCAGGCGATCTTCGCGCCAATCGCCGCCGGCAGCGCAAACCCCATGGTGCCGAGTCCGCCGGAGGTGATGAGCGAACGCGGCCGGTCATGCTTGTAGTACTGCGCCTCCCACATCTGGTGCTGGCCGACATCGGTTACGACGATCGCCTCGCCGCGTGTCTCGCGCCAAAGATCATTCATGACGTGTGCCGCATACAGGTGACCATTGTCCGGCAGTTGCTGGATGTCCCGCACGGCGGCACTGCCACGCATGGTGCGGATGGCGTGGAGCCACGCCGAGCCGTCCCGGCGGGTGATCTGGGGCAGCATGGCTTCCAGCACCTGCTTCAGATCGCCGATCAGCGCCACATCCACGCGAACGTTCTTGTTGACCTCAGATGGATCAATCTCGATGTGAATCTTTTTTGCCTTCGGCGCGTAGGTGGACAGCGTGCCCGTAACGCGGTCGTCAAAGCGCATGCCGCAGGCGATCAGCACATCTGCCTGCTGAATCGCATGATTCACCCAGCTCTCCCCGTGCATGCCCATCATCCCCAGGCTGAGTGGATGCGACGCAGGGAAGGCAG
>JAJZCP010000159.1 GCA_021846065.1 Acidobacteriota bacterium | reverse complement strand
GCTCCACCGTTGAGCCTGTGCCGACCGTGCAAAGCCGACAAAGGCCATCAGGCATACGATGGCTACAAACTTGCTGGGGCAAATCGGAGTTGCATGGGGGAGGGTATCCTTTCGACGAGATTTTCCAGGGCAAAAGTGGACTTCGATCTGCGCAGCCAGCGGCGCGTCCGTCCAGAACAACTAGCCCTGAAGAAAGGGATACCGTGTAATCCTCGTGCATCAACAGGCGAACGAGAGGCTGACTGAACAAAAAATCAGTCGAAGGTACGGTAGCGCGGCGTCTCGCTCCATGTCAAGAGCGTGTTTCATCTCTACCTCGGTGGCTTTGTCGCGGCTCGTCAGTCCCGCTTTGATCGCGGGTCTGATACGAGTGGCTTCTCGCTTGGGCTTATTGATGAAACACGCTCAAGTCAATTTTGTCTCCGCGAATTCACCCGAAAGGACACGGACGTCGGTCACCTGCCGCAGCCGACTCACCACTGCGGATTCAACGTTCCGGCACAGGAATTCGCGCCGCTCAAGCTGCAAGCAAGTTCTTTTTGGCGCCCGCTCATCACAGATTTCTTGACACGCTCGTTTTGATGTTGTCTTCTACTTTGCAGTGAATCTTCGCCTGCGCGGCTCGTGCGTAAAAATGTGGAACAATCCTCGCAGCGGGCGGTTTCGGATACCTGCTTGTACGATTCAGGAGATATCTCAATGAAGTCCATTCTCTGGTTCCGCATAACGTCTATTCTTCTGTTTCTTTATGGAATCGGCTACTCATTCAGTTTTCTCATCTTCCGACCTCACACGCGTGAGGGCCGCGCCGTCTGGTCCTTCATGCGCAGAACGCAAATTCCTGAAGGCGAATCCACCTTCACCTACAGCGACTTCTATATGGGCTTCGGACTCTTTGCCGCCGCGCTCTTTCTTTTTGAAGCTTTCCTCGCCTGGTATTGCAGCTTCCTGGTGGGCGAATACATCGACGGAGCCATCATCATCGGTTGGGGTCTGCTGGTGCTTCAGATCATCAGTCTGTTGCTTTCCTGGCGCTACTTCAGCACTGTTCAGACACTCATGTCTGTCATCACCGGGGCCAGCGTCGGCATTGCACTGGCGCTGGTCACGCCTTTTCGCCTCTGATCTCTGATCTGCTGAGCGTGTTTCCTGTCAATCCCAGGGCCTTCGGTCGATCTTCTGAGGCTTTCAGCGGTCGTGGGTTTCGATCCAGCCATCTGCTGTCTTCTTGATGAAGGAAGCACGCTCGTGTCGTTGGTAAACTCGGAGGATCAGCCCAGAACGGTCGCGTGCTCCATCGGAGCTTCCTGTGCAACTGTCCGGTGTGCATTCGCGCGGGTCTCCCGAAGCGGTTGACCGCTGCGTTGCTGCAGTTTCTGCTGCATCTCGGCCAGGATAGACAGCGCCACCGCGGCTGCTCCATCCCCGCCCAGGTCCAGCCCCATCGGCGCGTGGAGTTGTACCATCCATTTTGTCGCCAGTCGCCGTGCCGCTTTCTCTTCGTTCTGCGTCGCTTCTGCCAGTCCTTTCACCATCTCCTCGGTCCGCGTGCGCGGGCCAAGCACGCCCAGATACGCCAGTTCGCGATCCACCAGCCCACGCAACGCTCTCGTATCCTGCTCCAGGCTGTGGCTCATCACAGCGGCCACGTCGGTCGGGCGCAGCGTCAACTCCTGCAGAGCATCTTCGCTCAGCGGCAACACGGCATCCGACTGCGGAAATCGTTCGCGCGTCGCCAGGTGGCTGCGTCCATCCATCACCGTCACATGCCAGCCCAGTTCATGCCCCATGCGCGCCAGCGGCTGCGTGTCGTTCCCTGCGCCCACAATCAGCAACCCCGTTCGCGGAGCCACCCACTCCACAAACACATCTCCAGTCCAGCGAGTCTGCTTCAACTCGAACGCCTCGAAAGCGAGCGAAGTCAGAGAGTCTGCGCGCTCCGCTCCGGTCGGCATCGTCCCATCCACGCGCCATCGCCGTTCTCCCATCCGCTCACCAACGGTGACAGTTGCGACGGCCATCCCAACGCGTGATCGGTATGCCTGTTCCATGGCCTGCAACAGCGGTTCCGCCGTCGCGCTCCGCTCCAGCAGCACGTGCACTACACCGCCGCAGCCCATCCCATACGGCACATCCCCATCTTCGGCGTGTGTCGAATAGCTTCGCTTCGTTGGCCCGTTTTCCGTGTGCCAGAATGCTTTTTTTGCCACTTCCGCTTCCAGACACCCGCCGCTGATCGTTCCCGCACGGCGACCATCTGCTGCCACAATCATCTTTGCGCCCGACTTGCGATAGCCTGATCCCTCGACGGCGACAATCGTCGCCAGCACATACTCTTCGCCCGCAGCGGCCAACTCGCGCCATAACGGTCCAATTGCCTGCATCTCATTCATCGGTTGCTCCGTCCGCTCACGCCTCGCGCATCTCTGACTGCAACAGGTCCTCGATCCGGATCGGCAGCTTGCGCACACGCACACCCGTCGCGTGATAGACCGCCGAGGCAATCGCCGGTGCCACGCCGGCCAGTCCAATCTCGCCGATTCCGCGTGCGCCATAGCTGTTCAGCGCATAATCGGGATAATCCAGAAACGTCACGTCGATCTCCGGCGAATCGGCGCACGTCGCCATCAGATAATCTGCAAGATTTCCATTGATCGGCTGCCCGTTGCGCGGGTCATAGACCGTCTCTTCCAGCATCGCCATGCCCACGCCCATCACCACAGCGCCTTTGATCTGGTTGGCTCCTGCGCGTGGATTGATGATCCGTCCGGCGTCAATCACCGTCACCACGCGGCTCACGCGCAGGCGCGCAATCTCCGGCTCCCACTCCACCTCCGCAAACTGCGCGCCAAAGCTGTGCATCGACAATCCTTTTGCCTTCGGATCCTCAAATGCCGAGCCGGAGGTGCTGTCTGCGCTCACGCGATTCAGACGCGCCGCCTGCAACACAGTCTCAAACGGCACTCCCTGCGCTGCCGACTCCGTCGCGCGATGCACGCGCCCCTCCGTCAGCCGCAGCGTCTTTGCGTCGGCTCCTTCAAGCTTTGCTCCCGGCGTAGACGCTGCAATCTGGAGCAGGGAAGCGATGGCTCCGTCCGCCGCCCCGGCCACTGCCGGCAGCACCGTCGCCGTGGACCACGACCCACCCGACAACGGACCCTCCGGCATCGTCGTATCGCCCAGCAGAACTTCGATCCGCTCAAACGGCAAGCCTGTCTTTTCCGCCAGCACCTGCGCAAAGATCGTATACAGTCCCGTGCCCACGTCCTGCGTCGCACATCGCGCACGCACCTTGCCGTCGGCACCCAGTTCCACCGTCGTCGAGCAGCCAAACCGATACGCGCCCCAGCTTGCCGCCGCCATGCCCCAGCCCAGCACCTTGCCATCGCGCCGCATCGATCCCACCGCTGGTGTCCTCTTGCTCCAGCCAAACTTCGCGCTGCCCGTCTCCAGGCACTCGCGCAGATGCCGCGAAGAAAACTTCTGTCCGTTGCTCTCATCGATAGACGCGTCGTTCTTCAACCGCAGCTCCACCGGGTCCATCTTCAGAGCCACGGCCAGCTCATCCATCGCCGACTCCATGGCAAACAGGCCCGGAACCGCGCCCGGCCCGCGCATCGCCATCGGTGAACCCACATTCCGCTGCACCAGCGCCGAGGTCACCGTCAGGTTCGGCACGCTGTATAGATAAGGCGTCGCCTCGCCGCAGCCCTCGTCAAAGTTGTCCACCATCGAGGTATGGTTCAAAGCGTCCTGCCGCAGCGCCACCAGCTTTCCGTCCGCGCTTGCGCCCACCCGGAAGCGCTGCTCGGTCAGCGGTCGATGGCCAACATTCGAGAACATCATCGTCCGCGTCACCACCAGCTTCACCGGGCGCTGCACTCTGCGGCTGGCCACCGCAGCCAGCGCGCAATGCGGCCACGGAAACAGCTTCCCGCCAAATCCCGACCCCAGGAACTTCGTAATCACCGTCACATTTTCACGCGGCACACCCAGAATCTGCGCCATCGCGTTGCGATGATTCACCACCCCCTGTGTGCTCTCATAAAACGTCACCGTATCGCCTGCCCACGCCGCCACTGTCGCATGCAGTTCGATCGGGTTGTGCGTCTCCACCGGCGTCCCATAGGTCTGGTCCACCTTCACCGCAGCGGCGTCAAATGCCTCGTCCACCTTGCCCCGTGCGGAAACCGTATGCCATGTTCCAGCAAACGGCTCCAGTTCGCCGCTCACCTGCGGCGTCTCAGCGGAGTACTCGGCCTTCACCGCTGCGGCAGCAGCCGTCGCCTGCTCCAGCGTCTCGGCCACCACCAGCGCCACATACTGCCCCCAGTAGTAAATCCGGTTGTCCTCAAGCGGTGGTCGCGTCTCGCTCACCGTCGCATTCGGGTCGTTCGGCACCGCGCGATAAATCCGCTCGACATTCCCGTGATGCAGCACCTCCAGAACGCCCGGCATCGCCTGCGCTGCCGTCACATCCAGACTGCGAATCGTCCCCTTGGCCACCGTCGCCTGCACCGGCACGGCAAACACCATCCCCGGCAGATGAAAATCCGCGGCATACTGCGCTGTCCCGGTCGTCTTCAGCGGGCCGTCGATCCGTGGTACAGGGCGTCCAATGATTCCATGTGGACTGGCTGTCGTGCTGGCCATCGTT
>JAJZCP010000158.1 GCA_021846065.1 Acidobacteriota bacterium | reverse complement strand
CCGACGCGCAGTATCGCGTTGCGGAACATCTGGAAGCGCTTTCTTCCCGTTTGGAACGCGCGGCCCGCTACCAAAGAATGCGCGCCCGCGAGCGCCTTGGCCGCCTGGATGCGGCGGCGGTGTTCGCGCAAGTGCAGCATAGCCTGGCGCGAAGGCAGCAGCGCGTCGATGAACTGCGCTTTCGCCTGGAAGCCGCATGGGAAAGAGTTTGCGCCCATGCGGGGCGGCAGCTTCAGATAATACAAACGCGCTTGATGCAGCAGGACATCCGCCGCCAACTGGCGCGCCATCAGGAGCGTCTCCATGCGCTGGAAACAGCCTTGCTCCAGGCTGCGAACAGCCCGATGGAGCGCCGCAGAACGCGCTGGAGCCGCGCCGACGGCAGGCTGCTTGCGCTCTCACCGCTGGCTGTTCTGGAACGTGGGTATGCGCTGGTATATGCATCGGACAGTGCGCTGGTGAAAGATGCAAGCAGCCTTCATGCAGGAGACGATCTGGAGGTGCGGTTTGCGAAGGGTCGAGCGCGCACGCGGGTCACGAGAGTTGAAAAGGAAAACGGCCAAGTGAAAGATCAAGGGAACTCTTTAGATCAATGAGAAAACTTTTTGGCACCGATGGGATTCGCGGCATCGCCGGGCAATTTCCGCTCGACAAAAAAACCGTTTACGGAATCGGCCTTGCACTGGCGCATTCTCTACGCGAGAGTTCTTTGAAGCCGCATGTTCTGCTCGGCATGGATACGCGCGAGTCTGGCCCGTGGATCGCAGCCGCGCTTACCCATGGCCTGCGGGAAGGTGGTGTGGAAGCGACCCATGCCGGCATCATTCCCACGCCCGGCGTGGCGCACCTGACGCATTCCCGTGGATTTGATGCGGGAATTGTGGTTTCAGCCTCACACAATCCGTGGGAAGACAACGGCATCAAGATCTTCGGTAAAAATGGCTACAAACTGGCCGATGAGGTTGAGCTGGGCATCGAACACGAAATATTTGAGAAGCTTTCTCAAATCGAGGAGCCGAACTCTCCTAAAACCGCTCTGCCGGCAACGGACCCTACCCTGCCCGCCGCATATATTGATTTTCTTCGCTGCCAGGCGCCTGGCCTTCGGCTGGAAGGAAAGACCATCGTCGTCGATTGCGCGAACGGAGCGGCCAGCGCGATTGCCCCTGCATTGCTGGCGCACCTTGGCGGCAATATTGTTTTTACCCATACCGCGCCGAATGGCCGCAACATCAACGAGAAATGTGGCGCATTGCACCCCGAAATCGTCGCCGGGGAAGTCCTCGCGCACGGTGCGGATTTGGGCATGACGTTCGACGGAGACGCGGACCGTGCATTGTTCGCCGATGAGAATGGAAAAGTCGTGAACGGCGACGCAGTGCTGCTGATTGCCGCGCGGGATTTGCACGCGCGCCATCAATTGACGAAGAACATGGTGGTCGCGACGACCATGTCCAACATGGGCCTGGAAGCCGCCCTGCGCCGAGACTCGATCCAGATGCTGCGCGCGCCGGTTGGCGATAAATACGTGCTGGAAGAGATGCAGCGCCATGGCGCGGTACTGGGTGGCGAACAGTCCGGACATATTCTCTTCCTGGACCGCTGCACCACGGGAGACGGCATGTTGACCGCGCTCGTGCTGCTCGATATCCTGCACCGATCCGGGAAGACGCTTGCCTCGCTCACCAGCGATCTCAAGGTGTTTCCGCAGGTGATTGTGAATGTGCGCGTGCGGGAGAAAAAGCCACTGGAAACGCTGCCTGACGTTCAGGAGGCAATCCGGGAGGCAGAGACCGCGCTGCACGGCAATGGGCGCGTGGTGATTCGTTATTCCGGCACAGAGGCCCTGGCGCGCGTGATGATCGAGGCCGAGTCGCGGCAGGAAATGCAGCATCACGCCGACCGGATCGCCGATGCCATCCGCGCCGAATTGGGCGTCTGACCTTAGACCGGTTCTCCTGATGCTATAGATTGCTGGCACACTGGACGTGCAGCCTTTCTTTGAGGAAAGGCCGCGTGTAGTTCGTTTGCTTCGATATACACCTTCAGGAGAACCGGTGCAGCGTGGCAAGCTACGCTACGTCGCGCCAGTTCGGGCCGGCGGCAACATCCGCGACGATGGGGACCTTCAATTCGATTACCTCTTCCATGGCTGCTTTGACAAGCCTGCTCAAGTCGTCCGCTTCCGCCAGCGGCGCGTCGAAGACCAGTTCATCGTGGACCTGCAGCACCATCCGCGCGCTAAACTTTTGCTCGCGCAGCTCACGCGCGATGCGGATCATGGCCAGCTTGATCAGGTCTGCCGCCGTTCCCTGCAGAGGTGTATTGACAGCAGTCCGCTCGGAGAATCCGCGCATGTTGGCGTTGCGGCTCGTAATGTCT
Organism: Acidobacteriota bacterium; assembly: GCA_021846065.1. Next base: position 2,294 of record JAJZCP010000158.1, on the reverse strand, counting down.
GGAATGGGACGGACGCGTCCGAACATAGTGCGAACGGACTGGGTCTGCCGCACCTCTTCCAGCGTGCGGTCGATGAAGCTCCGCACTCCCCGATAACGCTCAAAGTAGCGGTCGATGTAGACCCGCGCCTCGGCCGGCTCAATGTTCAACTGCTGCGCCAATCCGAACGGCGAGATGCCATAGACGATGCCGAAGTTGACCGCCTTGGCACGGTTGCGCGTTTCCTTGTCCATCGATTCGATGGGAACGCCGAAGACCTCGGATGCCGTCAGCGTATGGATATCGACATTTTCGCGGTATGCCTTCAGCAGCAGCGAGTCTTCGGAAAAATGCGCCATCAAGCGCAACTCGATCTGAGAGTAGTCCGCGGAAATGAGCACGTTTCCCTCCGCCGGCACAAAGGCGGCGCGAATCTCGCGGCCCAGTTCGGTGCGGATCGGAATGTTCTGCAGGTTTGGATTGGTGGATGACAAGCGCCCTGTTGAAGTACCCACGGCGTTGAAGGTGGTATGCACGCGATGCTGCGCGTCGGCCAGCAAGGGAAGACTGTCGGAGTAATTCGATTTCAGTTTGGCGAGCTGGCGATATTCCAGCACCATGCGCGGCGCTTCGTGGTGCTCGGCGAGCTCCTCCAGCACATCCTGCGCGGTGGAAACAACCTTGCCGCGACCATATTTGATCGGCTTCGGGAGCGCCATTTTATTGAACAGCACGTCGCCAAGCTGCTTGGGAGAGTTGATGTTGAAGCGATGTCCGCAGTTGCCATAGATGCATTCCGCAAGAGTTTCCATCTGTGCCGCCAAACGCGTGGATATGCTCTGCAGATAGCTGGAGTCGATGCGAACACCGGCGTCTTCCATCTCCAACAGAATGGGCGTCAGCGGCAGGTCGATCGTCTCGTAAACGTTTTTGGTATTGGAGCGCTCGATCGCACTCCGCATTTGCGGCGCCAGCCGAGCAACGGTCGCGGCAGCCATGGGCAATGCTTCCTCGCCCTCGCCGCGCAGCGACTGGTTGTCGAACCGGGCCGCCACATCTTCCAGGCGATGGGTGCTGTGCGTCGGATTCAGCAGGTAGGAATACAGCATCAGGTCGTCCTGCACGCCCGCCAACTGAATGCCCAGCGCCTGCGTCGCGCGCAGCAGCGCCTTTAAGTCATGCACGGATTTCAGCAGCGACGGATCTTCCAGCGCCGCGCGCAATAGGCCAGCCGCATCTCCTTCCCAACGCACGCGGTAAGCAATTGCGTCGTCCACTGCCAGTCCGAATGCGAATGCTGGGACCTCTTTCGGCGAGGCTTCTGAGCGCTCCATCGCGTCCAGCAGAGACAAAAATTGCTGCGCAGGTTCCGGCTCTACCGCTTCTTCCTCAGCGGATGTCGGCTCGGACGAGGAAGCATTCCCCGAACTTGCCAGGACGACCAGCGTTGAGTTGCGCGCACGCGCCAGCAGTTCTCTCAACTGCTCGATCGTCGGTTCCAGAACAAGTTCAGCCGTCTGCTTCGGTGTTTCTTCTGCCCCAAACTCTTTAATCAGCGTAGTGAATTCCAGTTCAGTGAAGAGTTCGCGGCAAGCTGCCAGGTCGGGTGGCTGCGTCTGTAACTGTTCCAGTTGCAACTCAACGGGCACGCTGCAATGGATGGTCACCAGTTCCTTACTCAGCAGGACCGTGTCGCGATTGTTCAGCAACGATTCGCGATAGGTTTTGCGGCCCACCTCCCCGGCATGGTCAAGCGCGGCCTCGACACTGCCAAACTGCACGATCAAATCGACGGAGCCTTTGTCACCGATGCCCGGCGCGCCAGGGATGTTGTCGATGGAATCTCCGCGGAGCGCCATTACATCGACCACCTGTTCCGGCGGAACGCCGAGTGCCGCTACCACGCCCGCCCGGTCCAGCACCAGATTGTCTTTTGCCGGATTCAAAACGAAAACACGGTCGCCGACCAACTGCATCATGTCCTTGTCGTTCGACACGATGTAGACGGGATGTCCAAGCCGCGATGCCTGCTGCGAAAGCGTCCCGATCACATCGTCGGCTTCAAATCCCTCCTGCTGCAGCATGGGAATATGCAATGCCTCCAGCGCGCGTCGAATGTAGGGCAGTTGCTGCGCCAGGTCCAGCGGCATCTCCGCGCGGTTGGCCTTATAGCCGGCGTAGTCGATCTCATCGAACTCCTGCGTTTTCATGTTGAATTTGCGGACCTTCGTCATCGTCCGCGCGCGCTCATCGCCAAACACCGGCGCGCTGACGTCGAATACCGCTGCGAGATACTGCGGATCGAAGTGCCGGCT
>JAJZCP010000157.1 GCA_021846065.1 Acidobacteriota bacterium | reverse complement strand
AGCATGCTGGCGTGGATCTTTGAGGATACTCTGCCAGCCGGCGCGACGGCGGTCCCCTGGCAGCAGATGGGTGCGGAAATCTGCGGTCACAGCGCTTTCCCGCAAGGCGTGAATGTCGAATTTGTGCGCGTGACAGGTACAGATAGCGTCTTCTTCCACATCTATGAGCGCGGGGTGGGTCCCACGCAGTCTTCGGGGACCGGAACCTGCGCCACCGCAGCCGCTGGGATCGTATTCCGCAACCTGCAGCGCACGCTGACGGTCCGCTCCGAGGGTGGTGAGCAGCGCGTGACATGGCCGGGCATTAGTAAGAGTCTGGTGCTGACTGGGCCGGCCGAGATTATTGCCCGGGGAGCCTGCTTCCTTCTATGACCGCCGCACGCCCCGACCACGTCCCGGTGCTGCCGGTCGCCTTGCGGCCCGGAGATTGCGTGCGTCTGATTTCGCCGGCGAGCTGGTTTGAGGCGGATCGCGTTCGTGAGGGCATGGCCGCACTGGCTGCGCACGGGTATAACGTGCAACTGGCGGAGCACGCGCTGGCCCGGAGTGGTCAGTACACGGCCGGCACGGTGGCGCAGCGTTTGCAGGATTTGCATGCGGCGTTTGCGGACCCGCAGGTCCGCGGCATTATCTGTAACCGTGGCGGTTACGGATCGTCCGAGCTGCTGCCGGGTCTCGATCTTGACCTGATCCGCCGGAACCCCAAGGTGTTTGTCGCCTGCAGCGACATTACGGCGCTGGAGACCTGGCTGCACGACCAGACCGGTCTCGTAGTCTTCCATGGGCCTATGGCTGCTGGCGATTTTGCGCGGCCGGATGGAGTGGATGAGGGAGTCTGGAACGCCGCGCTGGCAGTGGCGGAGCCGTGGTCGCTCGGCCCGGACGCGGGACTTCGTGTGCTCCGTCCGGGCGTGGCTCGCGGCCGCTTCTATGGCGGCTGCCTGTCGCTGCTGACCGCTTCCCTGGGTACGCCCTACGCCATTCAGACGGATGGGTGCGTGTTGTTTCTGGAAGATGTTGGCGAGAAGCCGTACCGAATTGAGCGGATGTTGCTGCACCTTCGCCTGGCGGGCAAACTGGACGGAGTGTGCGGCATTGTCTTTGGCCAGATGAAGAACTGCGCCCAGCCGGGAGCACCGCCGCAATTGCTGGACCAGGTACTCGCGCGATTCCTCGCGGATTTTCCGGGCCCGGTGGCGATCGGGCTGCGCTCTGGCCATGTCAATGCGCACAACATTACGCTGCCCCTGGGCGTTGCCTGCGAACTCGATCTTTCCGCGCAACCGGTGTTACGCTTTCTCAGCCCCTCAGTACGACCAGCGGACGATTGATGACCCAAGGCCGGCATGTTCACCTGATTGGAATCTGTGGCAGCGCGATGGCGTCGCTCGCCGGGATGCTGCAGCTGCGCGGATGGCGCGTTACGGGCTCCGACAAGGCAGCGTATCCTCCTATGTCCACGCAGTTGGAGGCGATGAAGATTCCCGTCACGCAGCCCTTCGACGCAAAAAGCCTTGAACCCGCGCCAGACCTGGTGATCATCGGGAATGCGATTTCGCGGGGCAATCCTGAACTGGAAGAGGTGCTGGACCGGCGGATACCATTTGCGTCGTTGGCTGCAACGATTCATGAGGAGTTTCTGCGCGGCCGGGAATCGCTGGTGGTTGCGGGCACCCACGGCAAGACGACGACAACCAGCATGCTGGCGTGGATCTACGAGACGGCGGCTGCCGACGATGCTGCGCTGGCGCCCTCATTCTTGATCGGCGGCATTGCAGAAAACTTTGGTTCCAGTTTTGCGGTTCGCCCCACGCGCCCATTCATCGTGGAGGGCGATGAATATGACACGGCTTTCTTCGATAAAGGCCCGAAGTTCCTCCACTATTTTCCGGATCGGTTGATCCTGACGCATGTTGAATTTGACCATGCCGATATCTATGCTGACCTGGATGCGGTGAAGATTGCATTCAAGCGGCTGGTGAATCTGGTGCCGCGCCGTGGAAGGATCGTGGCCTATGACGCGCCGGAAAACGTAACCGAGTGTGTGGCAAAAGCGTTCTGTCCGGTCGAGCGCTACGGATTTCAGCCCGACTCCCACTGGCGGATCACAGATCTCGTGACCGATGTGCAGGGCAGCCGCTGGTCGCTGCAACGGGCGGGCGCTCCGCTGCTGTCGCTGGCCATGCCATTGGCGGGCGAGCACAACGTCCTGAATGCTACCGGCGCGGCCGCGCTGGCGCTGGGTGCGGGCCTTCCGGCAGCGGCCGTACAGCGCGCGCTGCAATCCTTCCGCAGCGTCAAGCGACGGCTGGAGGTGGTGGCAGAGGTTGGCGGTGTGACCATCATCGACGACTTTGCGCACCATCCCACGGCGATCCGCGAAACCCTTCGGGCGCTTCGCTTGCGCTATCCCTCCGCGCGCATCTGGGCAGTCCTGGAGCCGCGATCAAACACGCTGCGCCGCAATGTCTTCGAGCAGGAGCTGGCGGACAGTCTGCGGGTGGCGGATGAGATTATTCTGGCGGCGGTGTACCAGGCGGCCAATGTTCCGGCTGAAAAGCTTCTTGATCCGGCACGGGTACTTGCGCGGCTGCAGGCGGTTGGCGCTACGGCACGGCAGTTGCCCGGCGTACCGGCCATCAACGACTTTCTTGCCGCCCACGTTCGCCCCGGCGATGTTGTGGCGATTCTCTCCAATGGCGGTTTCGACGGTATCTATCGAAGCCTGCCGGAACGGCTCCGCGAGGGCACCACGGCCGCGCCATGATCGCCAGCCTCAAAATTTTTCTCTGCTACGCCCTTTTGTCGCCGATCGCAGGCCTGCTGGGCTTTCCCTGGACCTGGATCACTGGTGACATAACATTTCTCTATCGCTTTTCAATGTGGATTGCGGCGCAGGGCGTTCGGGCTGCGGGTATTAACGTCGATGTTGAAGGCCTCGAAAATTTCCCAGCAGACCGCGCCTGCATCATCATGGCCAACCACGTGTCCAACCTGGACCCGCCGGTGCTGTTGCCGTTGATTCCGGGGCGCACGGCCGTCTTTGTGAAAAAAGTGCTGATGAAGATTCCATTTATCGGCATGGGGATGCGCATGGGCGGCTTTGTCCCGGTGGAGCGGAGTGGATCGCGCGAAGCCGCCATTGAGAGCATTCGCCGCGCCCGCGCCGTCCTGGCTTCCGGGGTGCACATCACCAGCTTTCCGGAAGGAACGCGTTCGCGCTCCGGCACAATGCTGCCGTTCAAAAAAGGACCTTTCTACCTTGCACTTGAGACCAACGCGCCGATTATTCCCGTATCCATTTATGGCACGGAGGCGATGATGCGAAAGGGAAGTCCGGCAATTACGCCCGGTGTCGCGCACGTGCACTTTCATCCCCCACTCTTCGCCGCCGATTTTCCGGCGCGTGAAGAATTGATGGATGCCGTGCGCCGCGCAATCGCCGAAGGACTGCCGGAGTGGATGCGCGGCTAGTGGCTTGCTTGCCGCAAGCCGGAGAAAGGCAGCGCGAATCCCGTTTGCCTTGACACGCCAGCTAACGCGGCGTCACGGGCAAAGCGGGTGGCTACCAGCGTCAGCCATGGATCAGGATGGCGTGAAAGCCGCTGGCCCGCACGCGATGCCGGACCGTCTGCGCCTGATTCAAGCTGCTGAGCGGCCCGATCTGTACGTGCAGCAGCCTTCCGTGATTGCTGGCATAGATGCCCGCATGATAGCCGCGATGAGCGAGCGCCGCTTGTAACCGCTGCGCATCCTCCCGTTGCGTCACAGTGGCCACCTGCACCATATAGTGCATTGCGGTTGCCTGCGCGTGCGCGCCGCGGGCGGGGGCGGAAGCGTGGTGTGCCGGCGCGGACTGCATTGCATGATCCTGCGGGCTGTGGGTGCCCTGAACACTGCACGGTGAACGGCAGCGGGAGCGGTTGCGGCCGCCCCTTCAGAAGCGGCAGGCGTTGCGGCGAACGCCGGGGCGCCGACGATGGAGAGCCCGCGGCCGAAGGAGTATCCCAGGCCAAAAAATACGGCGGAAACCAGCGTGATGGCCAGGAAAACCGCCATCACTGTTTTGCCGCTCCAGTGCACCTCGGCGGCATCCTGCATCTGAAACGACTGTTCGAGAGTGGTCATCGTCATTGGTGATTGGCGCCCGGTTCGGCCGGGGTCGCAATGGATTTTGTAAAGTGCTGCAGCAGCGTCACCAGCTCCAACGGCAGCGGGAAGACAACGGTCGTATTCTTCTCCGTGCCGATCTCGCTGAGCGTCTGCAGATAGCGAAGCTGCATCGTGATAGGCTGCTGCGCCAGCAGGGTGGCTGCATCGAGCAGGCGCTGAGCGGCATTAAACTCGCCTTCCGCGTTGATGATCTTCGCCCGCTTGTCGCGTTCAGCCTCCGCCTGCCGCGCCATGGCGCGCAGCATGGTCTCCGGCAAGTCCACCTGCTTTACTTCAACGCTGACTACCTTCAGACCGTACGGCGATGTGTGCTGGTCGATGATCGTCTGAATTTTAAGGTTCAGCTTTTCGCGATGCGCCAGCAACTCGTCCAGCTCCACTTCACCCAGCACGCTGCGCAGCGTGGTTTGGGCAAACTGCGAGGTCTGGTAGACATAGTTCGAAACCTCGACGACCGCCTTGGCCGCATCGATCACGCGCAGCGTAATAACGGCGTTCACCTTCAGG
>JAJZCP010000156.1 GCA_021846065.1 Acidobacteriota bacterium | reverse complement strand
GCTTTGACATCTCGCACATTCAGGGCGCGGAGACCGTCGCCTCCATGGTGGTGTGGGAAAAGGGCGCGATGAACAAGGCGCAATACCGCAAATTCCAGGTGAAAACCGTGGAAGGCGTGGATGATTTTGCCAGCATGCGCGAAGTTGTGGGCCGGCGGTACAAGCGCTTGAAAGAAGAAGACCGTCCGATGCCCAGCCTGGTCCTGATCGATGGCGGTCTGGGCCAGTTGCACGCGGCCGCGGCTGCGCTGGAAGAGCTGGGACTGACCTCCCAACCGCTGGCCTCGATCGCCAAGCGGGAAGAGGTGATCTACGTCTACGGGCAGGAGGCGGAGCCGGTGGTGCTCGACCGCCGGTCGCCGGTGCTGCATCTGGTGCAGCGCATCCGCGATGAATCCCACCGCTTTGCCATCCGCTACCATCGCAAGCGCCGCGAGATGCGCGACCGCGACTCCGACCTGCTGCGCATCCCCGGCGTGGGCGCGCAGACGCGCGTGCGGCTCATTGGCCAGTTCGGCAGCCTGAGCGGCGTGAAAGCCGCCTCGCTGGAGGCGCTGATGTCCGTCGTCCCGCGCAAGACGGCCGAGGCGATCCGCACGTTTTTTGACGGCACCCCAGCGCAGGAATCGTCGCTCAACGGAACCTCACCCTCCCGCAATCCGTAACGGGAAGTGCGGGCCGTCGTTGCCGGCAGCCCCACCGATTCCGCCGCGGAGACTGAATGGACGCTCTTGCAGAATCACGCTCCTTTACGCAGGCCGATCTGACGGCAGCCGTGCGGCTGGGCCTGCTGTTCGCCGCCATCAAGCTGGCCGTGGAGATCGCCGGCAACATCGTCTCGCAGCACTTTGGCTACGGCATCTTCCGCGATGAGATGTACTACATCGTCTGCGGGCGGCGGCTGGCGTGGGGCTATGTCGATCAGGCGCCGATGGTCGCGTTGCAGGCGCGCATCGCCACTGCACTCTTCGGCTTCCACAATCTCGCGCTGCTGCGTCTCTTCGCCGGCATGGCTGGAGCGGTCAAGATTCTGATGACCGGCGTGCTGGTGTGGGCGATGGGCGGCCGCCGCATGGCGCAGGCCCTGGCGATGACCGCCGTGCTGATTGCGCCCGTATATCTGGGCATCGACAGCTTTCTTTCAATGAACGCGTTTGAGCCGGTCTTCTGGATGGGCTGCGTACTGGCCGTCCTTTGGATGGTGCGCGGCGGCGACCTGCGGTGGTGGATTGCCGCGGCCGTATCCGCCGGGCTGGGGCTGCTGAACAAACCCTCCATTGCGTTCTTTCTTGCAGCGCTCGTGCTCGGCCTACTGCTCACACCCGAGCGCCGTCTGCTCTTCAACCGCTGGGCGCTGCTCGCACTGGTGCTAGCCGTCGGTATTTCCCTGCCGTACCTGCTCTGGCAGGTGCATCACCACTGGCCGACGCTGGAGTGGCTGGAGAACGTGAAGCACAGCCACAAGAACGTCGTGCTCGGGCCGCTGGCATTCCTGAATGCACAATTCCAGATGCTGACGCACCTGAGCCTCTTGCTGATCGTGCCCGGACTCGCTTGGCTGCTGTTTTCGCGCAGCGCGCGGGGTCTGCGCTGGGTCGCGCTCAGCTATCTGCTCTGCCTGGCGATCATGATCCATCTGCATGCCAAGGACTACTATTTTGCGCCGGTATATCCGATGGTTTTTGCCGCGGGCGCTGTCGCGTGGCAACGTGCTTTTTCCGTTTCGCGCAAAACAGCGTGGCTGCTGCCCGCGATGATGGTGCTGTTTCTCATGGTGGGCGCTATCGCGCTCCCCATGGCTCTGCCCATTCTGCCGCCTGCCGCGTGGGTGCGGTATACCCGCGCCCTGCACCTCGCCAGCGCATCCACGGAGACGGCTGCCAGCGGGCCGCTGCCACAGTTCTATGCCGACCGCTTCGGCTGGCAGCAGATGGCCGCGGAGGTGGGGCGCATCTATAACGCACTGCCGCCGCAGGAACGCGCCCACGCCGGCATCTTCTGCGACAACTACGGCGAGGCGGGAGCGATCGATCTGTTTGGTCCGCAGTATGGACTGCCACCCGCGATCAGCGGCCATCAGAATTACTTCTTCTGGGGACCGCGCGGGTATGGCGGGCAGGTACTGATCGTCGTGGGCGAAAGGAAGAAAGACGTGCAGCAATACTTCTCTTCAGTCACTGAGGCCGGATATTTTCGCAACCCCTGGGCGATGCCGTATGAGAATGGCCCGATCTATCTGGGGCGCGGGCCCAAAGGGCCGCTGTCTGCGTACTGGCCGCACACGAAAAACTGGTACTAGGCCGAAGCGCTCCGCGCTGAAGCCTTGCGCAAACGCTTTTTGCTTGCGAGTGGGGTTTTCCTAACCCACGAAAAAAGCAGATTCCCTTCGGGAATGACAACAAGAAATGCAAAAGCGGATTCCCGTCGGGAGTCCCAGCAAGAAAAGCAACAGCAGATTCCCTTCGGGAATGACAGCAAGAAATGCAAACGCGGACGGTGCCCCACGCAAGCTTACTTTGCTTGCGTCGGAAAGAACTAGACAGCCGACCGGAAACCTTTCATTGGATCGCGCTCTCTTTCTCCGCGAGCAGACGCTGGTAGAGCGCGATCGTCTGCTCCGCAATCGCAGACCAGGAAAAATGCTGCTCCACCCGGCGGCGGCCGGCTTTACCAAACGTGCGGCCCAGCTCCGGGTCGCGCAGCAGATGGTTGATCTTCGCCGCCAGATCCTGTGCAAAGCGCTCCGGCTCGGCAGGAAATCCCGTGTGCGCATCGGCGGCAAACGGCACCAGATAGCCCGTTTTGCCATCTTCCACCACTTCCAGAATGCCCCCCGTCGCGCTGGCCACCACCGGGGCTTCACAGGCCATCGCCTCCAGGTTGATGATGCCGAACGGCTCATACACAGAAGGACAGCAAAAGACACGGCAGTGGCTGTAGAGCTGGATCACCTCCGGCTTTGCGGCCATCTCTTCAATCCACACAATGTTTGGATTGAAGGCGCGTGCCTGCTCCACCTTGGCGCGCATCTCGGCTGCAATCTCCGGCGTGTCAGGCGCGCCCGCGCACAAAACCACCTGCGTCTCCGGCGGCAGATAGCGGAGGGCGTCGACCAGATGCGTGACACCTTTCTGCCGCGTGATCCGACCCACAAACAGCACGAAGGGTTTGTCGGGATTCACCCCGTGCTTCCGCAGCGCACTGGTATCCGCCGTGCGCCGGTACTCCGCCAGATCAATGCCGTTGTAGATGACGTGCAACCGCGCAGGATCGATCTCCGGATAGACGCGGAGAATATCCTGCCGCGTACCCTGCGACACAGCGATGACGGCATCGGCCGCCAGGATTGCCGTGCGTTCCATCCATGAGCTCATGGCATAGCCGCTGCCGAGCTGCTCCGCCTTCCAGGCGCGCAGCGGTTCCAGGCTGTGGGTGGTCAGCACAAACGGAATGCCGAAGAGTTTCTGCGCCAGGAAGCCCGCCATTGAGACGTACCACGTGTGCGTGTGGATCACATCGATGGCGCCCAGCGACTCCATTTGCGCCAGGTTCAGGCTGAGTGCTTCGAGAGCCGTGCGAAACTTCTGCGTCGTGTTGCCGAGCTGCTGCCACGGCTCCCCGCCTCGTACCTGCAGGCTACCGGCATCCAGATGCTGCTCGCCCCAGCAATGGACCTCCACCTCAATCCGCCGGGCCAACTCGCGGCTCAGGTATTCAACATGCACACCGGCGCCCCCATACACGTGCGGCGGATATTCGCGAGTCATCAGTCCTACGCGCATTCGAAGATCCTTTCCCTGCGGCGAGCGCTGCAGCCGGAAGCGCTATTCTAGCCGCAGCCTTTCTCCGCGGTAAACCAACGAGCCATGAATGCGCAGTGACAAACCGAAGCTCGGACAGAATTTTCTTGTGAGTCCCGCCGCACAGCAGCAGATTGTTGCGGCGCTGGGAGAGATTGCGCAGGCAACCGTCGTTGAGATCGGCCCCGGCAAAGGCGCCATCACTTCCCTGCTGATCCCGCGCGCCGGCCAGCTGGTTTGTATTGAGCTGGATCGCACGCTGGCTGCCGCCGCGCAGGCGCGCTGGGCGTCTGCGCCCCACGTACGCATTCTTCCGGCCAGCGTCCTCGATGTGGACTTCGCACAATTTGTCAGGGCTGCAGCGCCCGGCCACGCGCAGGACAAGCTTGTCGTGGTGGGCAACCTGCCCTATTACATTACGTCCGACATCCTGCTTCACCTGTTCGCGCAGGCCGACCGGATCGACCGCGTGGTCGTCATGGTGCAGGATGAAGTGGCCGACCGGCTCGCCGCACAGCCCGGTACGCGCGATTATGGCGTACTGTCGGCAACGGCTCAGCTGCACGCGCGGGTTGAGAAGCTCTTCACCGTCGCGCCGGAAGCATTTGAGCCGCCGCCGGCCGTCAACTCTGCCGTGGTGCGGCTCACCATGCAGCCGCGCTTTGCCGAGCTCGGGGTGCCGCGAAAGGAGTTTCTGCGGTTCACGCAGCGCATCTTCCAGCAGAAGCGCAAAACGCTGGCCAATAATCTGAAAGCAGCAGGCTTCGCGGCCAGTGCGATCCAGCAGGCCCTCGATGCGGCGCAGCTCGCGCCCGCGGTGCGGCCCGAGCAGGTCCAGCTTGAAGATACAGCGCGGATCTTCCGCCAACTGCACCCTCATCTCTTTCTGTGAACGCGCTTA
>JAJZCP010000155.1 GCA_021846065.1 Acidobacteriota bacterium | reverse complement strand
TCGGACTGATTCTACGCTGTTCCATCCGTCTGATTTGCCAACGGCACAACGATTGTCGCAGCCGCAGAGAACGGACTGCTCGACGGCTATACTTGAAGAACAAGACTGGAAACGCGCATGGCCACGCACCTGGACGAAATTCTTGCATCGACGCGACGAGATGTGGAGCAGCGCAAGCTGGCTGCGGACCATGCGGAGTTGGAGGCGCGTGCGTCCCGGCATGTTCCGCGCGGGTTCGCCAAAGCTTTGCGGCAGAGGTCGCAGTCTGGCCCGGCTGTCATCGCGGAGTTGAAGAAGGCGTCGCCGTCGCGCGGGCTGATTCGGGCCGACTTTGCGGTGAAAGAGCTGGCGGCGAGGCTGGAATCCGCAGGAGCGGCCGCCCTGTCCGTTCTGACAGAGGAACATTTCTTTCAAGGCAGCCTGGAAAACCTGCGGCAGGCTTCGGCTGCTGTTTCCATTCCCTGCCTGCGCAAAGATTTCATGGTGGATGAGTTCCAGATTCTGGAAGCGCATGCGTTCTGCGCCGACGCGATTCTGCTGATCGTCGCCGCGCTGGACGACGCAACGCTGCGGAAGTTGACGCAGGCGGCCCACGCGCACGGGCTGGACGTGCTTTGCGAGGTCCACGATGTGGAAGAAGCTCCCCGCGCGCTTGACCTGGGCTGCGATGCCATCGGAGTGAACAACCGAAATCTGCGGACGTTTGAAGTTCGATTGGAGACCTCGCTGGAGTTGGCGGAACGCCTTCCCGGCAATATCGTGCGCGTTGCAGAAAGCGGCATCCACACCGCGGCGGAAATCTCACGCCTGCGCGCCGCGGGTTACGATGCGTTTTTGATCGGCGAGTCGCTGATGCGCGAGCACGATCCAGGAGAGGCGCTCCTATCGCTTCTTTCCGCCGCTGCGCTCCATGAGGTATCTGCGTGAGGCACGCTCCATGTGGGTAAAAATCTGTGGGATCACAACGCTGGAAGATGCCCAGACGGCGGTTGCCGCAGGTGCGGATGCGGTCGGTTTTGTATTCGCAGACAGTCCGCGCCGCGTGACTGTGGAGTCTGTCCGGCGAATCACGGACACGTTACCGCCGCAGATCGAGAAGATTGGCGTGTTCGTCGATGCGGACCTGGCAACAGTGCTGCACGCCGTCGAGCAGGCTGGCCTGACCGGAGCGCAGCTGCACGGAGAAGACCGTTCTGGAATTGCCGGCGCGTTACTGGAAGAGCGGAAGAAAATCTCGCGCGGATTTCGTGTGGTGCATGTCCTGCACTACCGAGGAGACGCCAATCGCTTCACGTCCCAGTTGCGCAGCCTGACGAAGAAATCCGCCGTCGATACGATCCTGATCGACACCGGGATTGCGGGCCGACAGGGAGGGACAGGGATTTCCTTCGATTGGCAAGCAGCGCAAGCAAGCTTTGCGGAAGCCGCGCCCCACGTCCGGCTGATTGCCGCCGGCGGTTTGAATCCGGAGAACGTCCGGCAGGCGATTGAGACGTTGCAGCCGTGGGGCGTAGATGTTTCGAGCGGCGTGGAGTTTGCCCCCGGACGCAAGCACGCGAAACGGGTGGAAGATTTTGTACGCGCCGCGCGCGCAGCAGCCCCGATGCCTGGTAAAGCGGTGGCGGGTATGCAAAAGTAAATATGTGGAAGGAAATGAAATGCCACTGAAGACGCTGGACGCAGCCAATCCTGAAACGGACGTACCGGAAAAAACCGACGCCGCGAATCGACCCGCTTCGGCTCCAGGACGCTTTGGCGCGTATGGCGGCCGATACGTTCCGGAAACTTTGATGGCGGCGCTGAGTGAGCTGGATTTCGCCTATGCGGAGGCGCAGCGGGACCCCGCCTTCGCGAGCGAGCTGGCCGATCTGCTGCACAATTACGCTGGCCGGCCGACGCCGCTCTACTACGCCGCCAGGCTTACCGAGATCCTTGGCGGAGCGAAGATTTATTTGAAGCGTGAAGACCTGCTGCATACGGGCGCGCACAAGATCAACAACTGCATCGGCCAGGGCCTGCTCGCCCGCCGCATGGGCAAAAAACGAATCATTGCGGAGACCGGTGCGGGACAGCACGGAGTCGCCACGGCCACGGTATGCGCGTTGTTCGGCATGGAATGCATCGTCTATATGGGCGAAGAGGACATGCGGCGGCAAGAACTGAACGTCTTCCGCATGCGGTTGCTGGGGGCAGAGGTGCGCGGCGTCGGCTCCGGCTCCGCAACGCTGAAAGACGCAATCAATGAAGCCATGCGCGATTGGGTCACCAATGTGCGCACCACGCATTATCTCCTCGGCAGCGTACTCGGAGCGTATCCGTACCCGACGATGGTGCGCGACTTTCATCGCGTGATCGGAATTGAAGCGAGGCGGCAAATTTTGGAAGCAGAAGGGCGCCTGCCTACCGCAGTGCTGGCTTGTGTCGGCGGCGGGTCGAATGCCATCGGCGCATTCTATGAATTTATTCCGGACAAAAACGTTCGGCTCATTGGCGTGGAGGCAGGCGGACGCGGTCCAGCGCTCGGCGAACATGCTTCACGTTTTCAAGGCGGCTCGCCGGGAGTGCTGCAAGGCACCTATTCGTACGTGCTGCAGGATGATGCCGGGCAAATCTCCAACACGCATTCCGTGTCTGCCGGTCTGGATTACGCTTCCGTCGGTCCGGAACATGCCGCGCTGCACGATTCCGGACGCGCCGAGTATGTTGCCGCTTCCGACGCAGATGCTCTCAGCGCAACGCTGAAGATCGCCCGCACGGAAGGCATTCTGCCGGCGCTCGAAAGCGCGCACGCAGTCGCGGAGGCGATCCGGATTGCCCCCAAGATGGACCGCAGCGATGTTCTGCTCATCAACCTTTCCGGCCGCGGAGATAAAGACATGGGCATCCTGACGCGTGAGCTGAAGTTGCAGGGAGCGTAACCTTGGCCATCCAATTCCGGCAGCGGCCCGGCCTGGTCGCCTATCTGACAATCGGCGATCCCGACCTCGCAACGAGCAAGAAAATCGCGCTGGCCGCCATCGATGCGGGTGCGGACGTCCTTGAACTGGGCGTCCCTTTCAGCGACCCGCTAGCGGACGGCCCGGTGATCCAGCGCGCCAGCGAACGCGCAGTGCGCAATGGGACCAGGCTCGTAGATGTGCTGTCTCTGGCGAACGAACTTCGTCATGAGCGTCCACAAGTCGGTCTGGTGATTTTTTCTTACTTGAATCCCATTCTTCGCATGGGCCTCGAAAAATTTGCGACAGCTGCCGAGCAGGCTGGTGTGGATGCAGTGCTCGTCACAGATATGATCGCGGAGGAGTCGGACGAATATCGTGCTGTGCTCAGCAGGCACAATCTACAGCCGGTATTTCTGGTCGCGCCCACCAGTCCCGACGCGAGATTGCAGCGCGTGGCAGAAGTCTCCGAAGGCTTCGTCTACGCAATCTCCCGGGTGGGAATTACCGGCACGCAGCAACAAGTGGCCGGCGATGCGCGCGATCTGGTCACTCGTTTGCGCCGCTACACCAGCCTGCCGATTGCGCTGGGTTTCGGAATCTCGAACGCTGCCCACGTCGCCGCTGTTGCCGAATTTGCCGACGCTGCAGTGGTTGGCAGCGCCATTGTCGCATTGATCGAACAATCCTCGCCCGAGCAGGCACCAGCGGCCGTGGGAGCGTTCATTCGCGGACTGCGCGTGCCCGCCGGGGTAGAAGAAAATGTCGTCTCCTGAGAAAAAAGACGCGCCAGTCGATTAGGATAAACAACATCATCTTTCTGGCAGTCAGGTGAGTTGCAACAAAGCCCGGAGAGTTTCCGCCGGCCTTCCTGGAGCAGTCGCACAGTAGGTGTAAGCTACGAAATTGCTCTCCTCGCGGCCGTTCCACCAAGGAACGGCTGCACATAAGGGAATCTTGCCACATGACAGTAACTGTGTGATTGCTCTGAGGGTGCCAATGGATATCGCGGAATGGCGAAAAAAAATCGATGAGCTCGACCGCCAGATTGTCGCATTGATCAGTGAACGCGCACGCGCGGCCCAGGCGATCGGACGATTGAAGCGCGCCACCGACTTGCCCGTCTACGAGCCGAACCGCGAAAGCGTGATCTTTGAGAATGTCCGCAAAAACAATCCCGGCCCGCTGCCGGACATTGAGTTGACACACATTTACGAGCGCATCATCGACGTGATGCGTGCCTTGCAGAAGGATGAACTTGCGTCCGGCGCGCCGAACGAAGAGACTGCGGCACCGGATGCGACCAAAAACCAACGAAATGAGAGCCGGCAATGATCGTCGCCATGCAGCACAACGCCACCGAGGAGCAAATCCAGCAGGTGCTGGCGCGGATGGTGGAGATCGGTTTCAACGTGCATCGCACCACGGGCACGCAGCAGACGGTGTTGGCCGGCGTCGGCCAACCGGCGAGTTTCGATGTCAACGATTTTCAGGTGATGGCAGGCGTGGCGGAAGCGCACCGCATCACGTCGCCGTATAAGCTGGCGGGGCGCGGCTTTCGTCCGGCAGGCACAACCGTCCGTTTTCCGAATGGCGTCACGGTTGGCGGGGAAGAAGTGATGGTCATGGCCGGCCCGTGCTCGGTGGAGTCGCGCGAGCAGATGTTTACCATTGCGAAACAAGTGGCCGCGGGCGGCGCAAAGTTTCTGCGCGGCGGCGCGTTCAAGCCGCGCAGCTCGCCTTATTCTTTCCAGGGCATGGGCCTGGAAGGTCTCCGTCTTTTGCGGGAAGTCGGCGATGC
>JAJZCP010000154.1 GCA_021846065.1 Acidobacteriota bacterium | reverse complement strand
TCAGAAATGCCGCCAGCACGCCGGCGCGCTGATAGCCAAAGGTCTTCAGGTCGTTGGCCGGGCGCTGCTGGAAATACACTGCGACAAACGACAAAGCAAGCGCTAGAAAGTCTGATGCGTTGTGGCCGGCTTCGGAGATGAGCGCCAGCGAGTGTGCGCGCCAGCCGGCATAGAACGTGACGCCGACATAGGCCAGCGTGGCTGCCATTGAGAGCCAGAGAACACGGCTCGTGCGCTTCGAAGGTGCTGCATGCACATGCATACTCTGCCTTAGTGTATGAGGACAGGTGGAAAAGCGCCAAAAGGCATTGCAGAAAGTGGGAGCAGGGTCAGCCAGCGGCATGAGTGGACCGCGCCATGCGTGCATGGGAACGCAGAAAGTCGCCTTCGGGCCGGGTCTCGTGTCGCGCAGCAATGCTGCGCAGACCGCTCCAGGTCTCGGCGACGACGATGCTGTTCTCCGGACTTCCCGGCTGATAGCGCACCGAGCACGGCAACCCCACCTGAATCTGCCCCGGCTGCAGATCTTCGCTCAAAGCCGAGACGTCCTGTGCGCATTCGTAGGTGACTCCGGCGATCGCGTACTGGTAGAGCAGCATCAGGCGTGTCGCGTGCGTCTCATCCCCAGGCGCTGACGGAACTGTTGTCGGCACTTCCATCGCATCCACCAGCATGCCATCCACCAGACGACCATAGCTGACCAGTCGCAGGCGACGCTCGCGCTCCAGCTCTTCAGCGGTTGGCCTGCGATGTCGCAGCAGCCATACCATGACCGCGACGCAGACCATCAGGGTCAGCGCGAGTGCGATCCACTGCCAGGTTTGAGGGTTGATGTGCATTGCCGCGGGTGATCCCCAGTTCACTCTACGGTGAGCATAACGCAACTTGCGCAGGCGCGAATCTGGATGGCGTATCAATTTCCCTGCAAAGGGAATCTCGAACCGAAACGGGCAAACGCGAATCTGATTGGTGCCGGATTCCGCGCCACGCAGACAGCGTCGTGGCGTGGAATCCGGAAGTCGCGGCTGCCTAGCGTTGGCTCTTCAGCCGCGCAGCCTCGAATTCGTCGCCCCGGTTCCACTCAATCGTGGAGCTTCGATGGAGCGCCTGCCAGCCCAGCGTCATGCCGAAGCGCACGAGCTTGGCGTTGCCGGCGAAGTCCCAGTCCTCGTGGAAGTTGTCGCTGAAGTTGTGATAGTCGTGCTCCTCGAACTGACGAAACTTCTCGACGCCCCAGGCGCGGTCATGCCCGGCGTACAGCGTTCCGGCATCGATCGAAAACGCCGGAATGCCCACGCGCGAAAGCGAGAAATGGTCGGAGCGATAGTAGCTGCCAGCTTCCGGGCGCGGGTCCGGAACGATCGTCAGGTCGAACTGCCTGGCCACCTCTTCCACGGTCGGATAAAAATTCGTACGCTGCGCGCCGTTCACGTCCACCTCAAGCGGCACGCCGAGCGGCAGGATCATGTCGTAGTTGATGTCGAGGGTGATTTGTCCGGCGGGAATGGGGGGATGTTCGCCGAGATACTGCGAACCGAGCAAGCCCTGCTCCTCGGCTGTGACCGCGGCAAAGAGGATCGAATGCGGCAGACGGATGCCGCTCGACGACCAGGCATGCGCCATCTCGAGCAGCATCCCCACTCCCGTGCCATTGTCCGCCGCGCCGTTATAGATGTTGTCGCCCGCCATGCCCGGCACAAAGCCCAGATGGTCGTAGTGCGCCGTGTAAAGCACCGCCTGGTCCGGCTGCGTCGACGCGCCGGGCAGCATTGCGACGACGTTGGGAGACTCGAACCGGCGCACCGTGCTGGTTACTTTTCCCTGAAGACGAACCGAAAGCGGCACAGCATGAAATCCGCGCTCACCTGCCGCGGCAAACTGCTGGTCAAAATCCAGTCCCGCGGCAGTGAACAAGCGCCGCGCCACATCCAGTTGAATCCAGCTTGCCGCTTTCAGATGCGGCGCCGGATCGTCCGCGAGCGAGGTTTGTTCGCTGGTGTTGGAGTTCTTGACCACGTCCCAGCCGTAGCTGGCCAGATCGGTCCTGTGGATGATCAGCGCGCCGACTGCTCCCATTCGTGCCGCCTGCTCAAACTTGTATGTCCAGCGGCCGTAGTAGGTCATCGCCTTGCCGCCAAAAAACTTCGGGTCGTTCGATGGCGGATCGCCCACAATGCAGACAATCACCTTGCCCTTCACATCGACGCCCTTGTAATCATCCCAGCCAAACTCCGGCGCCGTCACCCCATAGCCGACAAAGACCAGCGGCGCGTCGATCGAAACCTCCGGCGTCAGCGTGCGGTTGCTCACCGTATAGTCATCTCCAAAGCGCAGCGGAATCGGCGCTCCATGCAGCGGAACAAACTGCATCGATGTCTTTGCCGGCTGCACCGTCATGCCCACAAAGCGAACCTGCTGGAAGTAGCTGCCGTTGTCGCCTGCCGGTTTCAGCCCATCAAGCGCAAACTGCGTCGCCACATACTTCGCCGCCAGTTCTCCGCCACGAAGCCCCGGATAGCGGCCTTCCAACAGATCGTCAGAGATGAACTTCACGTGGGCGCGAATGCGCGCCGCGCTCACAGCTTCTTCCGCAGCTTCGAGGGCTGATCCGGTTTTGCGCATCTGTGCCCGCGCTCCAACACTCAGTACAAGCAGAAGCGCCGCTGCCAGATGGCCGGCGAATCTCGGCTTTGACAAAGTTTCTGTTTGATTTCGCATCCGTTCTCCCCGA
Source organism: Acidobacteriota bacterium (assembly GCA_021846065.1). The sequence goes on along the minus strand of JAJZCP010000154.1, from coordinate 2,017 downwards.
TACGGTATTCTCCGCTGCAAGCGTAAAATTTCCACGCTTGCGGATCAGACTGCTACCATCATCCCCGAAGACGTCAGGAGATGTCGATGGTACGCTGGCAATTTTGCGCTGCTCTTTCTGCTCTGGTTTTTGCTCCGGTTCTCGCCTTTGCTCAATCCGAAAAGAGACTTCCACCTGTCCAGACTCCCGCCTGGCAACCTGCTCCCGGAACCCTGACACTGCCGCTTTGGCCGGGCCAACCACCCGACAGCAGAACCACTTCTGGTCGGCCACGCGAGCTGGCGCACGGTCCAGAGCGGAATACCACCCGCCCCGATGACCCGTTGATCGCCGGCAAGCCCGTCATTCGCCTCGGCAACGTCTCCCATCCCACGCTCACGCTCTACGCGGCCAAAACCAACAACACCGGTGCCGCTGTGCTTGTCTTTCCGGGCGGCGCTTACCGCATTCTGGCCATCGATCTCGAAGGCACGGAGGTCTGCACCTGGCTGAATTCGATTGGCGTCAACTGCATTCTGGTCAAGTACCGCGTTCCTGGCTCCGGCCCGTATCCGGAGTCTGCCGCCGCGCTTCAGGATGCGCAGCGCGCCATGGGGCTGGTGCGTGCCCACGCCGCCGAGTGGAAGATCGATCCGGACCGCGTCGGCGTCCTCGGTTTCTCTGCCGGCGGGCATCTGGCAGCGGCGATCAGCACGCACAATACCGAGCGTTCGTATCCGCTGGTGGATGCGGCGGACAAGTTGAGCTGCAAACCGAACTTCGCCGTCATTCTTTATCCCGGCTACCTGGCCATTGCGGAGAGCCGGTTCTCGTTCAACCCCAATCTGCCTGTCAGCTCGCGCACGCCGCCCACGTATCTGCTGCAAACGGAAGACGATCACGTTGCGCATGTGGAAAGCTCGATCGCCTACTTCATGGCGCTCAAAAAGGCCGACGTACCCGCCGAGCTGCATATCTATACCGAAGGCGTGCATGGCTACGGCCTGCGGCGAACGAACCTGCCGGTGACCCGCTGGCCCTCGAGCGTGGCCCTCTGGCTGCACACCATCGGAATCCTGCACGCCACGCAGCAGAGCGCCAAGTAGTTCCAGAGAATACGCTTACAGCCACTCTGAAGTTTCTCTGATTTGATCCGATAAATGAGAGGCAGGCAACGACGGTCGGAGGATTGTCGCCTGCGAGATGCGGGGTTTGCTGCGCATGATTCAACTCCGGAGATCCGATGCCTGACGCGGTCTACAAGCTTGCCTTCCACCCAACCGGAAAAGCCGAAGCTCAGCTCGAGTGCATGGCGCAATCCGAGGAACAGCTGCGGCAGGAAGTCTTGCGGAAGCTGCAAATTCTGGATACGGAGCCGGAAGAGCGGCTGGACTCAATCGTCCGGATGGCTGTCGCGCATATGGGCGCGGAGCTGGCCTCCATCGACTTTGTGGATACCCAGCGCGTCTGGTCGAAGTCGCTTTGGAATACACGGCTTCGACAGTTTCCGCGTGAGGAATCCTTTGCCGAGCAGATCGTGCAGTCCGGCTCCATGGTGCTGGTGGCCGATATGCAGGCCGAGAATCGTCCGCGAGGATTTTATCGCCCGGATACGGTGATGCAGGTGCGCTTCTTTGCCGGCGTCCCGATTCAGTGCTCCAACGGCGTTACGCTGGGCGCGCTTTGTGTCGCCGGCACGGAGCCGCGCAGCCAGATCACGCAGGACGAGATTCTGGCTCTGGAGAATCTTGCCAGTCTGGTGAGCGATCAGCTTGAGCTGCGCTCGCTTCGTGCCGGCACACGGAGCGCTCCGGCTGAGACGCACAGGCGGGCCGCCGAACCTGCGGCTGTCGCGCCAGCTTCCGTTGTGCCAGCTCCCGTTGTTTCAGGCGGCATTGAGGCCAGCGAAGACTGGCCCACTGTGGAAGAACTGCAATATGCTCTTGATCGCGATCAGTTTGTGCTCTTCTATCAGCCGGAGGTGGAGATTGCCACCGGACGGATCGTCGGGCTGGAAGCAACCCGGTTCGGTACGGTT
>JAJZCP010000153.1 GCA_021846065.1 Acidobacteriota bacterium | reverse complement strand
GAAAAAGTACCGCCAGACCGAACATCAGAATGGGACCGACCAGCCAGTTCTGCACCAGAGAAAGAGTGAGGACGCGCCAGTTGCGGAACACCTCATGCAGCTTGTCGTACCGCACCTTCGCCAGCGGCGGAAACATCATCACAATCAGCCCGATGGCTATGAGAATGTTGGTGGTTCCGCGCTGAAAACTGTTCACGAAGGTCGCAGAGCGCGGATCGAGATGTCCGATGGCGACGCCAATCGCCATCGCAAGGAATATCCAGAGCGTCAGATAGCGATCGAGAAACGATAGCTGCTTCCGTCCCGCTGCTGGGGAACAAGGTCTCTCTGCGAATACTGTCGCCATCATCGGACCTCGCAGCATGCGGCCGGGATTGTTTGTGGCAGCGGCGCGCCGCCCAGTCCGTATCGGGTGGGAGCGCAGCATGCGCGGTTGAGGCGCGCAACGTCGGCTTGCATCGCGCGATCTTCATGGATTTGTTTCAGGGTGAGTTGCAGAATCTGTTCGGCGCCGGAATCAGTCAGCGCCGCAATTTTGTAGTGCATCCACTTGCCGTCGCGGCGCGCGTCCACCAGCCCGGCAGCGCGCAGATAGGCCAGATGGCGGGAGATTTTCGGCTGCGGCAGTCCAAGAATCTCCACCAGATAGCAGACACACACTTCCTGATCGGCCATCAGGTTCAAAAGGCGCAGGCGCGTAGGGTCCGCCAGCGCTCGAAAGAGCCGTAGAAGATTCGCCGATCCCTGTCGAGGCATACTTAAATATATACGCCTTGGCGAATATGTATGCAAGGAATAGATTCGGATATGCAGATGTGTAATCGAGGAGAATTCAAATGCCAGAGCAAATCGTCGATCGAGTGCAGCAAAAATATGGGGCCGTGGCGAGCAGCACGCTATCCAGCCGCGATGCCGGCGTGAAGGCGGTAGCAGAGGCCTTCGGCTACTCTGCCGATGAGCTGGCCTCGATTCCGGCCGAGGCCAACATGGGTTTGTCGTGCGGCAATCCGCTGGCGACTGCCAATCTGCGGCCGGGGGAAGTGGTCGTCGATCTGGGATCCGGCGGCGGCCTGGATGTCTTTCTGGCTGCGCAGAAAGTAGGCCCGGGTGGCAAAGCGATCGGCATCGATATGACGCCGGCAATGATCGACCGCGCGCGGGCGAATGCCACTGCCGGGGGCTACACCAACGTGGCGTTTTACCAGGCTTCCATCGACCAGCTGCCCTTGCCGGACGCCTCCGCCGACTGCGTCATCTCCAACTGCATGATCAATCTGGCTCCTGACAAATCGGCCGTGTTCCGCGAAATATTCCGCGTCCTCAAGCCTGGAGGCCGTCTCGCCATCAGCGATATCGCCCGCAAACAGGATCTGCCTCCGGCCATTGCTTCCAGCCTGGCAGCGTACGTCGGTTGCATCGCCGGTGCGCTCTCGTTCGAGGAGTATCGAGCGGGTCTCCGCGCCGCCGGTTTTGAGCACGTCACCATCATCGAGAGCGGTTCAGATTTGAATGCCTATGCGAAGGTGGAAAACCAGTCCGGCTGCTGCTCGCCTGCCATGGGGGAGCCGAGCTGCTGCGGTTCCGTCCCAGAGAAGAAGTCCTTGCATGCCGATCTTGCGCAGTTGCTGGCGTCCTATGACGTCAATCAGGCGGCGGCCAGCGTCAAAGTCTTCGCGCTGAAGCCAGCATCCGAGGCAGCGGCAGCCGCGGCCTGTGCCGGGGATTGCCGATGCTGAAAGTCATCTTTGCCTGCATTCACAACGCTGGACGCTCGCAGATGGCGGCCGCATTTTTTAACCAGATGGCAGATCCCGCGAAGGCCAATGCTGTTTCAGCCGGAACAGACCCGGCTGCGCAGGTGCATCCTGAGGTGATGGCCGTCATGCGAGAGCTGGGCATTGATCTCACGCAAGCAACGCCCCAAAAACTGACAGATGCGCTTGTGCAGGACGCCTCTCTGCTGATCACCATGGGCTGCGGGGAGCAGTGCCCCTATGTCCCCGGCCTGCGGCGCGAGGACTGGATGCTGCCCGATCCCAAGGGTTTGCCGCTGGAGAAAGTTCGCGAAATCCGCGACACCATTCAGCGACGGGTCGCCGACCTGATTGCGCAGGAGGGCGCAGCGAAATCAAGCGGAAGTGTGACTTCCGCCTGATTCGAATTCGCCGCTTGCTCAGGGAAGTTTTTCGGCGAGGATATCGATCTGCTCGATCTGTGGCTTCGTGCTGAACAGTTCTTCAGCGCGAGCGAAGAGGGCTTTGGCAACCTCTCCGGTCATGTGGGCCTGGCGGCCGGCTTCATCGTCGAACGTGTCGAAGATGCCAAACTTGCGCGGCCCGAAGCGGAGCGCAAACCAAGACCGGGTTCCAGACTCTCCACGCACTGTTGCAACCGCATCGCGTAGAAACTTCTCCACTTCATGCTCTTTGCCGGGACGTGCTTCCAGCGTTGCCTGCAGGGCAAACTTTGCCATTGTCGAACCTCCGAGCCGTTTAGATGCTGGAGGAATGCCGGTCAGACTCTTTTGCCAGCCGGATTCCCCGGTTCGGTTGCGTCCGCCAAACAAAAAGCGTCGCCAGAAGGATAATCAGCAAAACCCAGGCGCTGCCCTCTGGTCCAGTCGCCCCGCCGCTGACGAGGATCGACCCCGAAGGGTGCGCTGTCATCAACCGGCCAGCGGAGACTAGTCCACTGTCCGGCGTGCCATACAGGTAGGACTGCGACCAGTCCCACGCAGCGTGGAAGCCAATGGCCCACCATAAATGGCCCAGCCGCCAAAGGCTCAGCGAGAAGACCAGCGCGATCAATGCAGCCGAGAGCAGACCGATGGGGCTTTCGCCCGGATTGCCGCGATGGATGCCGCCAAACGCAAGCGCCAGAATGACGGCCGCCGGCCAGAAGCGGATGCCGCGCGCCAGCGTGAAGAGCAAGTACCCGCGCAACAGCAGTTCTTCCAGCAGGCCGACAAATAGAAAGCAGATGCCCCAGGCGAGCGCATATTCAATTGCCGTGGCGGCAGGCAGCGGCGACGGCGTCAGCGTCAGGTGATGGGTGGCGCGAAGAATCTCCACCAGCAGGGAGAGGAACGCGAACCCACACAGCAGGCCGACGAAAAACTGTCGCGCCCGGTCGGTGCCGGCGAGGCCATAGAACGTGAAGCGGTGCCCCTCAACCTTGCCCATCAAGGCCGTGGCGATCAGGACAAGCAGCAGCGTCACGCCTTCGCTCAGGATGAAGATGGCGGGCCGCAACTCGGCCCCTTTGGCCGGCGGAGCAATATGCCGGTGCACCATAATGGCGTGGACGAGTAATTGGAGCGGTACGGCCAGCGCAGCAAAAATGGCGACAAACAACAGAATGCTCCAGCCCGCGCGGAGTCCATCCGGACCGAAGAAAATCGCAGATTGGTGCTTTGCCGGGCTTCCTGGCGAAAATTCCGGGGATGGATGTGACGCAGGCTGCTGGGTTTCCATAGGCTCCTCAACACGCAGGATGCAGAACTCGCTCCTATCCTACGTGGGTGAGGGGCCTATGCGGCTGAAATTGATCGTGGAATATCTAGCGGTCGGTCTTCAAAAATGTACCCTCGCGCAGCTCTTGAAAGGCCTGCTGCAGCTCCTGCTGGGTGTTCATGACGATTGGCCCGTACCAGGCGACGGGCTCCTCCAGCGGCTTGCCGGAGACCAGCAAAAAGCGCATGCCATCGTCGCCCGCCTGAACCGTCACCGAGTCGCCACTGTCGAACAGCACCAGAGAGCGGTTTTCAACGTCCGCTGGTGGTGCGGTGTCAAACCAGCGCGCAGGCTCCGTGGGCACGGCCAGCGGTTCGCTGGCATTGCAGAACTTTCCCGAACCGGCGAACACGTAGGCAAACGCGTTGCGGACCGTCTCTACGGGGATCGTCTTGCGCTTGCCCGGCGGGATGGAGACATCGAGATAGATGGGGTCGGCGGCCACGCCCTCGACCGGACCTTTTTTGCCCCAGAACTCCCCGGCCACCACGCGCACATGCGTACCGTCATCGTCGGTGGCGTTCGGAATTTCGCCGGCCTTGACCTCCTGATAGCGCGGCGCCGTCATCTTCATGGACGAAGGCAGATTGCCCCATAGCTGAAAGCCATGCATGCGGCCGGTGGCGTCACCCTTGGGCATCTCCTGGTGAATGATGCCGCTGCCCGCTGTCATCCACTGCACATCGCCCGCGCCAATGGCGCCTCGATTGCCCAGGCTGTCGCCATGCTCGACTGTCCCCGCCAGCACGTAGGTGATGGTTTCAATGCCGCGGTGCGGATGCCAGGGAAAGCCGGCCAGATAGTCCTCGGGAATGTCGTTGCGGAAGTCATCGAGCAGCAGAAACGGATCGAACTCCGCGGTCTTGCCGAAGCCAAACGCGCGCCGCAGATGCACACCGGCTCCTTCACGGGTGGGCTTCGCGGTGATGAGCTGCTTCACGGGCCGAATGGACATAGCATGCCTCCCTGGGTGGTTTCGTGGCATCACTTTAGATTCTATGAACGAGCAAAAGGTGCATTTGTGGCATTCGTGCGAACCGGACCTCTTTCGACGGGGAATCACAAGACGATCAGCTTTCAATCGCTTCGAATCCGCACTGCATTAGATATTGAAAGGTCCCGTCATAGAGGCTGGATGTGCGCGTAGGGTCCGTGGCGGATCCGAGGGGGACAAACAGCACCATGCCTTGGCGAGCTCGCGTCAAGTTCACCCGATAGGCATTTCTCAGAGATGGGAGCAGC
>JAJZCP010000152.1 GCA_021846065.1 Acidobacteriota bacterium | reverse complement strand
GGCACGCCGTCATACAAGGCGGGTATCCGGCCGGGAGACGTCATCATCGCCGTGAACGGCAAGCCGGTAAACGGAACCGGTCCCGATGGCAAGGCGATGCGTCCGGCCACAACGCTCGACGTCGCCAACATGCTGAAGGGATCCAAAGGCACGACGGTTACCGTGACGATTGCGCGCGAAGGGCAGCCCCAGCCGATGGTCTTCCACCTGGTCCGGGCGGAGATTCCGCGCGACAGTGTGGACCTGGCCTATGACATTCAGCCGGGGGTCGGCTACGTCCACATCAAGGATTTTGCCGAGGAAGAGACCAGCAAGCAGTTTGACGCGGCACTCAATAAAATCGGCCCCGTCCGTGGTCTGATCATCGACCTGCGCGGCAACCCAGGCGGGCTGCTGAGCGAAGCGGTTTCGATTGCCGGAGATTTTCTGCAGAAGGGCCAGGTGATCGTTTCGCAGCGTGGCCGCTCATTCCCGCCCATCACCTATCGCGATCCTCATGGCGATCAGGGCCGCAACTACCCTATCGTTGTGCTGGTCAATCGCGGTACGGCATCGGCTGCCGAGATCGTCAGCGGCGCATTGCAGGACCACGATCGCGCGCTGATTGGCGGAGAAACAACGTTCGGTAAAGGTCTGGTGCAAACGCTATACCCGCTCTCCGGAGAGACGGAACTGGCGCTAACCACCTACCACTACTACACGCCGAGCGGCCGCCTGATTCAGCGCAACTACACCGGCGTGTCCATGTACGACTACTTCTTCAATCCTGCGGACCGGCCCAGCAACGACGCCAATCGCGAAGTAAAGCTCACGGACTCGGGCCGCCCCGTGTACGGAGGCGGCGGCATCACGCCAGATGTCAAAATCGACACCCCGCATTCCAATCGCTTTGAAGACATCCTGATGGAGCAGTTCGCCTTCTTCAACTTTGCCAATCACTACCTGGTAAATCACACGGTCACGAAAGATTTTCAAGTGAACGATGCGGTGATCCACGACTTTGAAACCTATCTGACCAGCAAGCAGATTCCCTGGACGCCGCAGGACATTGCAGGCGCCCGGGACTGGATCGATATGAGCATCAAGAGCGAGCTGTTCACCTCTGTCTTCGGGCAGCAGGAGGGTCTGAAGGTGCGTGCCGCGTGGGATCCAATGATCGCCAAGGCAGTCACACTGCTGCCGCAGGCAGCCGCCCTTCAACAGCACGCCCAGCAGGTGCTCGCCTCAAAAGCGTCCGGAACCGCGGCTGAAGCTGCTGCCGGGCATTGAAAGTTCGGGCCCTCCCCTGCAGCCCGCAATGGACGTAACGGCAGGGCCAGGAGTAACCTGAATCGCAATTCGCAGGTGTTGTACGGATGTTTTTCGTTCGGTTGCAATTGGCTGGCTACCGGGCGCTCGTGGAAAACGTCTAAACAAATATCCGCCCCAGGAGGCCGGTTTGCCAGTCGCTGCTATTCAGGCCCTCCCTGTGTTGGAGCCGGAGCTTCATGCCGTACCCAGTCGCTCCCAGCCCTCTCCGCAAAGACCCCCGGCCCCGCAACTCTTAACCCGGCCGTCGCGCTTTCTGCCGCCGCTCACACTGGCTGCCCTTCTGTTGCACGGCTATCACCCCTATGTGGACGACGCGGCCATTTATGTCGCGGGCGTGGAGAAGGCCAGCCGGCCCTCGCTCTTTGCCAACCACGCCGAATTTGTTCTGCCCCACTTGCATCACTCTATTCTTGCCTTCCTTTTGGGCGGAGCTGTTCGCGTTACCCATCTGCCGGTCGCATGGGCTCTCTTCCTGGCCTACATCGTCTCGGTTTGGGTTACGCTCTACGCCACCTGGCGCGTCGCAGCGGCCATCTTTGGTGGCCTGCGCGAACGCTGGGGCGCGCTGCTGACCATCACCGTGGCGCTCACCATGCCCGTGGCTGGAACGGCAATCTTCTTCAGCGACGCTTATCTGACGGCGCGATCCTACTCAACGCCGGCGACGCTTCTGGCCATCGCCTTTGCCCTGGAGCGCCGCCGCGTGGCGGCCGCTGTTTGCATCCTGCTCGCCATTGCGCTGCATCCGTTAATGGGTGCCTGCGGCGCCGGCTTCCTTATCGTTTTACTGCTGGTGATGCGGGCGCGGTGGGGCTGGCTGGCAGCGGCAGCGGCGAGTGTCTTCGCGGCCGGGGCCGCGGCATCGCATATCTACGCCGGCCATAGCGTGCCACTGGCGTATCGCACGGCGGCCGTCAGCCGCGTGTATTTTTTTCTGAATCACTGGACATGGTTTGAAATCTTTGGACTGATACCGCCTCTGTTTGTCGCCGCATTCATCGTCTGGCGGCGGAAGCAGTTTTCCGGGAGTGCGCTGCAAGGGATCGCCGCCGCATCGCTCTACACCGGCCTGGTTGCGGTCGGCTTTGCGCTGGCTTTTACGCGGACTGAGGCGTCTTTCCTGCTGGCCCGGCTCCAGCCGCTGCGCACATTTCACATCCTCTACCTGCTGTTCTTCATCCTGCTGGGCGCCGGGCTGGGCCATACTACCTTCCATCGCAAACGGTGGTGGATGGGCGCAGTCGCACTCGGCCTGACGGCGCTTTCCATGTTTTTCACGCAGCAGTACGCATACCCGTCGCTCGAACATGTCGAATGGCCGTGGGTGCAGCCGGCAAATCCCTGGGAACAGGCCTTCCTGTGGATTCGCAGGAACGCTCCCGCCAATGCCTTCTTCGCCCTGGACCCCGACTACCAGAGCCTGCCGCAGGAAGATACAGTCGGTTTTCGCGCCATGACCGAACGGGGTGTCCTCGCCGACCGCAGTAAGGACGGCGGGATTGCCGCCATCGATCCGGCCCTGGCCGAGCGCTGGTCGCAGCAAACCCAGGCCCTCCGGCACTTCTCACAATGGACCGACGCGCAGCGCGTCGAAAACCTGGCGCCCTGGGGCGTTTCCTGGGTTGTGCTGCCCTCGACCGCGTCGACGCAATTTGTTTGTCCCTATCGCAATGCGGCAGTCTTGGTGTGCCAGTTACCGCAAACGCCTGTCCGGTAAGCCATTTATCATAGGGGTATGAACGTTCTGGTCTACTCCGCGGAATGGTGCCGCGACTGCCGGGAGGCAAAACGCTTCCTGCAAACCCACAACATCCCCCACACGGAAATCGACATTGAAACCACGCCCGGCGCTGCCGAGGAGGTCGTTGCCCATGTCGGCAAACGGGCGATCCCGCAATTCGTGATCGATGGCCGCTGGGTCCAGCCCTACCGGCCCGGAGCCGGATTTCTCCATAAAGAAATGGCCGAGCTGTTTGGCGTAACCCCGCGCTGAAGGGCGCGAAGAGGCAAACGCGGTGATCGAACGCTATACCCGTCCGGCCATGGGCCGGATCTGGACCGACGAAAGCAAATACAAAGCCTGGCTGGAGGTGGAATGTGCTGCCTCTGACACGCTGGCTGAGGCCGGGATTGTTCCCGCAGAAGCGGCGCAGGCGATCCGCAGCAAGGGCGCCATCAACGTTGCGCGCATCCGCGAGATTGAAGCGGAAGTGCGCCACGACGTCATCGCCTTCACCACCGCGGTGGCGGAGAGCGTCGGTCCCGAGGCGCGCTGGCTGCACTATGGACTGACCTCCAACGACGTGGTCGATACGGCGCAGGCACTGCAGATCAAAGCCGCCTCCGCCCTGCTGCAGCAGGGGATCGAACGGCTGCTGGAGGTGCTGAAGCGGCGCGCGCTTGAATTCCGCCACACGCCGACGATCGGCCGCACCCACGGCATCCATGCCGAGCCCACAACCTTTGGCCTGAAGCTGCTGAATTGGTACGCCGAGATGCGCCGCAATCAGCGCCGCTTTGCGATGGCCGCCGAGGATCTTCGTATCGGCAAGCTGTCAGGAGCGGTCGGCACCTTCGGCCATCTGAAGCCTGAGCATGAAGCCCGCATCTGCGAACGGCTGGGTCTGAAGCCCGCATCCATTGCCACGCAGGTGATCCAGCGCGACTATCACGCCTTCTACATCGGCGCGCTGGCGTTGCTGACCGCGACGCTCGACAAGATCGCCGTCGAAGTGCGGCATCTGCAGCGAACCGAAGTTCGGGAAGCCGAGGAGTATTTTTCGGAGAAGCAAAAAGGCTCCTCCGCCATGCCCCACAAGCGCAACCCGATCACCAGCGAGCAGATCAGCGGACTGGCAAGGGTGGTGCGCGTCAATCAGCAGGCAGCGCTCGAGAATGTCGCGCTCTGGCATGAGCGGGACATCTCGCATTCCTCCGTCGAGCGCGTGATTCTGCCCGACTCGACAATCCTGACCGATTATCTGCTGGAGAAGACCACCAGCCTGATCGACCGACTGATGGTCTATCCGGAGCGCATGCAGCGCAATCTGGCTCTTACCGGCGGCCTGATCTTTTCTGGCCAGCTGCTGCTCGATCTGGCGGAGGCAGGGATGTCGCGTGAAGACGCCTACCGGCTTGTACAGTCCCATGCCATGCGCGCCTGGCAGCAGGATCGCAACTTTCAGCAGGACGTAGCGCAGGACCCAAAGATCACAGCCCTGCTCACCCCACAGGCGCTCGGTCGCACCTTCGACATCGACCGCCAGCTTCGCAATGTTGACGCCATCTTTGACCGCGTTTTGAACGAGGAGCCATGAGCCACCCCGGCATCGTCCTGACTGTGGCCATGACCGGTGCCAGCGGCGCAGCGCTCACCCAGGAGATTCTGCGGCGCCTTGAAGATGACGCTCGCGTGGCCCGCGTTCACTTTGTCGCGTCGGACAATTCTC
>JAJZCP010000151.1 GCA_021846065.1 Acidobacteriota bacterium | reverse complement strand
ACCATCGGCGAAATGTGAATCAGCCGATGGTGAGCAAGGATGTGCCGGTACAGGACGATTTGCATACGTATACGTGGACGGTGAATGGCGCAAACGACGGCATTCAGGAGATTATGCACCTGCCCACGCAGATGGGACGCTTCTTCAATGGAGCCGAGGTGCAGGAGCGCGCACACGTGGCGGTACTTGGTTCGGAGGCGTTGAAGAAATTCTTTCGCGGCGAGTATCCGATTGGCCAATCGATCCGGCTGAACGGGATCAATTTCACGGTGATCGGCATTCTGGAAGCAAAGATGGCCGAGGGCGACAACGACAACAATCGCCAGGTGTATATTCCGTTCACCACGATGGACGACATCAAGAGCACGCACTATCTGGATGGTATCTGGCTGGATTATCACGGCGACCATGAGGTGGTAGTGAAAAATCTACGTGACACGCTGGGGGCGGCGCACCACTTCAATCCCAAAGACCAGAATGCGATTTTTGTGGCGGACATCATGGAGCAGCTCAGCCAGTTCAATATTCTCTCGATTGCGTTGCAGGTGTTGCTGGCGCTGGTGGGGGCGCTGACGCTGGGCATTGCGGGGATCGGGCTGATGAATATCATGCTGGTGTCGGTGCAGCAGAGAACGCGTGAGATCGGGGTGGAAAAAGCGCTGGGCGCGCAGCGAAAGCATATCCTGACACAGTTTCTGGCTGAGGCGATTGTGATCAGCGCGACGGGTGGCGTGCTGGGCATTGTGCTGGCCGAAATCATCTCCGTGCTGGTTGGGCGTATCCGCTTCTACAGCTACATTGCGGAGAACGCAAGTGCGGCGGATATCTATCTGCGCATCTCGTTCAGCTCCGTCGTCGTCGCGGTGGGAATCCTGGTGGTGACGGGGCTAATCAGCGGCATGATTCCGGCGATTCGCGCTGCCAATCTGGACCCGATTGAAGCACTGCGCTACGAGTAGCGCCGCAGGATGGAAATCAATCCGGGAATGGCTCAGGCAGGCGGCAGGGCGTCGCTGACAGGCACGCCGGGCGGTGGCGAGAAGCGGAATGTTTCCGGCGCAAGTGTGAGATTGTCTTCTTCACTGCTCAGCGAAAAACGAGTGGTGGACTCATCCTGTTCGCGAATGACGATGGCCGTGATCTCTCCGGCAGGCGTGACGGTGAGCGCGACGGAGGCGATGCGCCTGGCGGCACCGCGAGGAACACCGACGAGGGTGAGCGCTCCGCCACGGGTGGAGAGATGAAGGCCGGTGAGTTCGGCGGCGATTTTGGTGTGGCCGAGCAGGAAGCGCAGCGGCGAGCGGAGATCGTCAAGCTGGCTGGCCTTCATGCGCTGCACCTGCTCATTGCCAGGCGCGTAAAAATAGGCATAGTGACCGTCAAGGAGAAAATATTTGCCGCGCGGCTCAGCATATATCCACTTCATGCGTCCCGGGCGAGCGAGCAGGAGCGTGCCGGAGTCATCGCGCTCCATGCCCATGCCGGAGTATTGCTCGGAGAAGTGGGCGCGCATGGTGCGCAGATGGTTGTAATGGTCATCCACGCGGTGGGCAAGCTCAGCCGCGGATGGATGAGCCGACGACGACGGAGCAAAAGCTGAGGGCAGTGACTGAGCGCAGCAACTGCCTGCGACGAGCAACGGAACCAGCAAAAGCGAATGCAGCGATGACTTCACTGGATGGACTGGGTGCAGTTGGTGCCGCCGGAGGGATCACTCTTGATCTCGCTGTACTGATCCATGCAGAAGCCGCGATTGCCGGTCTTGCCGACAGCCTGAGGCACCGCCGTCACATCGAAGCTGGTGATCTGATCGGTGTTGTTCACGGTAACCTTGGTGCAGTTGACGATCTTGAAGGTGTACCCAGCTTTGACGCCGGAGGAAAGATCGCCCTGGACAAGCTGTGCCGCAGTCGGCGATGGCGGACCGGATTGTGGATCGCCGCCGAGCGCGGAGAGCGAGCAGGCAAAGCCGTTGGACGGATAGGTGGTTTGATATTGAATCTCGGCTTTGTAGATGGCCTGCAGAGAGTTGATCGCGGAGGTCTCGTTGGCCGTAGCCTTCATCTTGTTAAAGTTCGGAATGGCGATCAGCATGAGAATAAGCATGATGCTGATGACGATGAGAAGCTCCATCAGCGTAAAGCCGTTGGGCCTGCGCTGAGGACGGTCGTGCGCAAAGTCCTTGGTAGAGAACATATCCAAACCTCGTTCAAATCCTAACGCCAGCGGCGCGTATTGGCAAAATGCCGGAGGGTCCAAGCCGCAAGAAACGGTTGGACGAGAAGCATACTCTGACAGGATAGACGCAAGCGGAGGCAGAAACGCTCCGCTTGCGGATTGATGGCGCAAAAGCGGAAGCGAACGACTGGGCGTGCCTGCGTCGCCGAGCGATGGCTGGAATCTATAATCGAAGGAGTCTGGTTGAACCAAGCTGACCACCGATGAGCAGAAGCTGCGCGGCTTCCCTGCTGCCATCTTTGTGTCCCTGGCCTAAAAATTTGACGGGAATGGATACTTGAACGACGCGATCGTCATCCGCGGAGCGCGGACACACAATCTAAAAGGCATCGACTGCACGATTCCACACGGGATGCTGACGGTCATCTCCGGCGTCTCTGGGTCGGGTAAGTCGTCGCTTGCCTTTGACACGATCTATGCTGAAGGGCAGCGACGATATGTGGAGTCGCTTTCGGCCTATGCGCGGCAGTTTTTGGAACGAATCGACAAGCCGGATGTGGACCTGATTGACGGGCTGGCTCCGGCGATTGCCATCAAGCAGAAAAATACGACGCGCAATCCGCGTTCAACCGTGGCAACAGCCACGGAGATTTACGACTACATGCGTCTGCTGTATGCGCGCTGCGGCACGGTGCATTGCGTCCACTGCGACGGGCTGGTGCAGCGTGACTCCGTGGATGAAGTGGCCGATGCTGTGCTGGCGCTGGGCGAGGGTGTGCGGCTGCATGCATTGTTCCCTGTTCGCGTGCCGGAGATTGCCGTGGAGCCGGTGAAAAAACTGGCCGCCTCGACGCGCAGGAAAGCTGCGGCGGCTGTGGCGGAGGCAGCGCCGCCACTGAGCGAGGCGATGAAGATTCGCCTGAACGACCTGCGCTCGCGCGGCTTCAATCGGCTCTATCAGCATGGGCGCATCTTTGAGTTTTCAACACCGGAGTCGCTGCTGGAGCTGGATTTTGCTTTGCCGGTTTTTGTGCTGGTGGATCGCATTGCCATCTCAGCGGAGAGTCGGGCGCGACTGGTGGATGCAACGGAAATCGCGTATCGCGAAGCGGGTGAAGTGATTTTGGAAGAGGTGCCGCGCGAGCCAGAGGCGGAGCGGCGCATGCATCGTTTTTCGACAGCGCATGAGTGTCGCGTTTGTCATCGTCCGGGACGCGAGCCGGAGCCGCGGCTGTTTTCGTTTAACAATCCCTTTGGCGCTTGTCCGCGCTGCCAGGGATTTGGCAACACCATCGACTATGACCTGAATCTGATTGTGCCGAATCGATCGCTGACGCTGAGCCAGGGAGCGGTCGATCCGTGGACGCGCCCGAAATATCGCCCCTGGATGACAGAACTCAAGCGCCATGCGAAGGCTCTTTCGATCCCGCTGGACAAGGCATGGCAGGACCTGACGCCGGAGCAGACCGAAGTGCTGCTCTATGGTGACAAAAGCGGCGCGACGGGATTCGAGGGTATCTACGGGTTTTTTGCGGCGATGGATCGGAAGAAGTACAAGCTGCATGTGCGGGTAATGCTGTCGAAGTATCGCGGCTATGCGATCTGTCCGGAGTGCAGGGGCCAGCGGCTGCGCGCCGAGGCACGCGCGGTGCGGGTGCAGCAAAAAAATATCTGCGAAGCCAGCGCGCTGACGATCGGCGCGGCAAAGGATTTCTTTACCTCAATCCAACTCAGCCCGATGCAGCAGGAGATTGCCGGACCCATTCTGGAAGAGGTTCGGAAGCGGATCGGGTTTCTGGATGCGGTGGGACTGGATTATCTGACGCTGGATCGGCTGGCCAGCACACTCTCTGGCGGCGAGGCGCAACGGATTCAACTGGCGACATCGCTTGGCTCGCAACTGGTGGGCGCGCTGTATGTTTTGGACGAGCCATCGATCGGCCTGCACTCGCGGGATACGGATCGGCTGATCGGGATTTTGAAGAGTCTGCGCGACCTGGGAAATACGATCCTTGTGGTCGAGCACGATCCGGATATTTTGCGTGCGGCGGATCATCTGCTGGATCTGGGTCCAGGAGCGGGCGAATTTGGCGGACGACTACTGGCGGCTGGGAGCGTGCCGGAGGTGATGGCGAATCCAGAGTCGCTGACGGGGCGCTATCTCAATGGACAAATCGCAATCCCGGTGCCGACGCGTCGACGGGAACCGGGTCGTGATCGGCTCATTGTGCGCGGCGCACGCGCCAATAATCTGAAGCAGGTGGATGTGGAGATTCCGCTGGGAATGCTGGTGGCGATCACAGGTGTCTCCGGCTCGGGAAAATCGTCGCTGGTGCATCAGGTGATGTACCCGGCAGTGGCGCAGGCGCTGGGCAAAGGCGAGGGTGGTGATCTGGCATCGCGACTGACCAGCCTGAAAGGCAGCGAACGGCTCAACGACGTGGTGCTGGTGGACCAGACGCCGATTGGTCGCACGCCCCGCTCGAACCCCGTGACGTATATCAAAGCCTTCGATCTGATTCGAGAGTTGTTTGCGGCGCAGCCGGAGGCTCGAAAGCAGAATCTGAGCGCCGGACACTTCTCCTTCAACGTCCATTGAGATAGCGCC
>JAJZCP010000150.1 GCA_021846065.1 Acidobacteriota bacterium | reverse complement strand
GAAGAAATATGCAGCCACAGAGAGCAGAACGGTTTGCAGGCCGACGGCAATGCCTGCCGTAATGAAGCCCGCAAAGGTGGCTAGAGAACTGAACTGCGAGACGAAGCCCAAAATCAGCACCACGCCCATGCAGAAGCTGGTGACAAAGCGGCGCAGAATCAGCAACTGTCGACGACGGCGCATATCGCGTACGTAGCGGATAGAGGTGCGCCGCCAGATTTCACTCAGCAACAGAATCAGCCCGATGCCAAGAGCCATCTCCAATACGCGCAGCAGCAATGCGCGAAAGAGCCGGTCATATTCGCTGTCGATGGCGTCGCGCCACTGCAAAAGATTGGCATGGCTTTGGTCCAGCAGCAACAACTCCTGCGCCAGTGGCATGGATGCGGAGGAGAGTTGTCGAAATTGTGCAGTGAGACGCTCGTAATCCGCCAGTGTGGGCGCGGGCTGTGTCGGTGCGGTGTTGGTCGCCGGACCTTTGTTGCCCGCGGCTGGCGGAGTCGGAGCCGCTGCGGAACTCTGCGTCAAAACATTGCCCGCTTGCAGCGTCCTGCGCAGTAAAGAGACCAGCGGATCGTGCAGCGCAACTGCGTGCGCGCGGAGGCGATCATTCTCCGCGACCCACTGATTCATCTGGTGCAGGCTGTTCAATTGTGCAAAGAGTGTCTCCGCTTGGCCAAGCACGCCAGCCTGCTCGGCGTTGTGGATGGATTGGCCGGAGAAGGCCGGGCTTTTGCCGGACTTGGAGGGCACGCTGTCGGCAGCAGGCGTGGCCACCGGCGCGGAGAGTTCCAAGTGCGCAATTTCTGTGCTCAGTTTGGAGGTGCCCGAAGCATCAGCTTTGTTCATGGCGCTGAAGCGTTCAAGCACTTGCTGCATCGCCTGCTCCAAATCGAGTTGGCCGCGCAGGCTATCGTGCTGCGCCGCCAAGTTCTGCAAGCGCGCGCCGCTGGCGGTGGCCATTTGCCGCTCGGTGGTGGCCATCGCAGACTGCAACTGCGCAATCTTGGCTGCCGTCATTGTCTGCATAGCCTGCAAATGCTGCTGCTGCGCGCTGGCTGTACTGCTGCTGGCTGGGTTATTGTTCGCGGCTTGAGCCTGTTCCGCGTTGAGCAAGGGGGCCTCGGCCTTGGCGGAGTCGAAGGCAAATTGCGTGATCTGTGCGGCCAAAGCCTCCTCTTGGTCACGATAGAGCGCGTCGCTCGGCTCCCCGGCCTTTTGCTGAAACGAGGTGGCACTGCGATGAAAATGAATCGCGGCATTCAAGTGCGCAAGTATGAGATCGTCCGTGGTGGAATCCAGCGTCCAATCCAGCGCAGACGTGGGGCCAATCTCCGCTTGTGCCGGAACCGCAGCTTGCCCTGTTTGCGCCTGCACCTTGTGCAAGGTTGGAGCCGCGAGCATGTACAGCACGCTCAGCGTGAGGCAGGCCGCGGCGTGCCGATATCTGTGCAGCAGAGAGCGAAAGCGGATGTAGGATGAGGAACGCGCAGCGTGCAGCATACGCAGTAGTGTATCGAATTCGCGTTGTGCGCTGGTTTACGCGCCAGGCTGCTCCGCGTGCAGCGCACCCAGCCGCTGCACGGAGACGATGCGATTGCTGCCCGTGTCCTCGAGTGCATCCAGCAACTGCGCCAGCGTGCGGCCCAGCACAGGGTGCACAAGGTCGGGAGCGATCTCCGCTGCGGGCGCGAGAACAAAGCGCCGTCGATGCAGTTCTGGATGCGGCAGTGTCAGTTGTGGCGTGGAGACAATCGCTGCGTCGTACAAAAGCAGGTCCAAGTCCAGCGTGCGCGGCCCGCCGCGTGGCTGCCCGCTTCCCTCTTGTTCACGCACGCGGCCCAGACCACGTTCAATCTCCAGCATCGCTTGCAGCAAATTTTCGGGCGCAAGCGCCGTGCGCAGCGTGAGCGCTGCATTCAAAAACGCGGGCTGCTCTTCAATGCCCACCGGCGCGGTTGCATACACGCTGGAGAGAGCGAGCACTTCACCCAGCGCTTGCAAGGCACGCACTGCGGCGCGCAGATGCTCCCAGCGATCGCCCAGGTTGGAGCCAAGGCCGAGCAGCGCGACAGAGCGCGAGACTGTCTTAGCTGGCTGGGGATTGTGTGTTTGTGTTGCGCGAGTGGACATCACGCGCTGAGGGCCACAGCGGCTTGCTGCCTTTCTGGCGTGGCGCTCGTGGCAGGCAAGTGCGCAAGCTCCCACGCTGAACGGTCGCCCAGCAGACGTGCCACCAGTGCCGTGTGCATGGCGTGTCCGGCCCGTTCCGCCACCACGCGCCCTTGGATCTGATGCCCGGCCAGCGCCAAGTCGCCGATGAGATCGAGCACCTTGTGCCGGACAAACTCATCCGCAAAACGTAGCGGTCCGTTGACCACGCCCGTGCGCGTCAGAATAATGGCGTTCTCCTCCGACGCGCCGCGAATCAGTCCCATGTCGCGCAGCGCCTGCTCATCCTCGCGAAAGCCAAAGGTGCGCGCAGCGGCAATCTCCGCCGCGTAGGCTCCCGTGTCCAAATCCAGCGCCAGCGATTGCTGCCCGATGGGCGTGGGGAAATCAATCGCGTAAGTAATGCTGTAGCCCTCGCCGGGATAGATGCCGATGAACTTGCTGCCCTCGCGCACCTCGATGGCCTTGCGCACGCGCAGGTACTCACGGCGGCGGCGTTGCTGCACCAGTCCCACCGATTGGAAGGCTGTGATGTAGGGCAGCGCGCTGCCGTCGAGGATTGGCAGTTCGAGGTTGTTCAACTCCACAATCACGTTGTCGATGCCGACGCCGATCAGTGCGGAGAGCAGGTGCTCGGTGGTCGAGATCAACACGCCTTGGCGCATCAGGCTGGTCGCGTAGCTGACCTTGGCCACGTTGCGGCCCGTGGCGGGAATCTCAAAGTTGTCGAGGTCGGTGCGGCGGAAGAGAATGCCCGCACCCCCCGGCGCAGGCATCAGGCGCATCTCCACCGGTGCGCCGCTATGGATGCCGACGCCGCAGAACTCCACGGCTGCGGCCAAGGTCTGTTCGAATTGCAGCCTGCGCGCCAGACGATACTCCCAGGGTCGTGCGGATACTTCCCTAGAAATCCTACCGGAGAATCGCACGGGCGCAATGTGGTAAATCCGCAACAGTGCGCAGGGGCTGCATTGCAGCAAGCCAATTTATATCAATGGATTGCAACTCGATCAATCCCGTGCGATCTTTGCGTCAGCGCCCGGTTTGCTGTGCGGCGAGCTTGGCCCGCATCCCCTCCAACAGGCTTTGGGTGAGCGCCAACGGCAGGCCAACGACATTAAAGTAGCAGCCGTTGATGCGTGGCACCCAGCGTCCGGCGCGGCCTTGAATGGCGTAGGCTCCAGCCTTGTCCACAGGCTCGCCCGTGGAGATGTAGTCGCGTATCTCTTGCTCGGAGAGCGTGTGCAGCGTGACGGAGGTGGTTTCCACGGCGACATCGGTGCCCGCAGTGGAGACGACGCAGATGCCTGTGACCACTTGGTGCGTACGCCCAGAGAGCAACTGCAACATACGCAGCGCCTCCTGGGGATCGGCTGGCTTGCCAAGAACCTGATCGTCACAGACGACGACCGTGTCCGCACCGAGCACCAGAAGCGGGTCCGCGGCATGGATGGATTGCACGCGCTGCGCAGAGCTTTCGGCGTGAAAAACCGCCTCTGCCTTGGCGCGCGCAAGGCGTTGTGTGTAGAGCACAGGGTCCTCCCCAGCGTGTCGGTCTTCTTTGACCGGCAGCGAGAGGACGCGGAATGAAAAGCCCGCCTGGGTAAGCAGTTCCCGGCGGCGGGGGGAGGAAGAGGCCAGGATCAGCATAAAAATCATCTTACCCGCGATGCGGACACAAAATACATTCCGCGCGGCGTACAGCGGCATTTCCATACGGCATGGCTTGCGTCTATAGCGAGCACTGACACACAGCGTTTACAAGCGTGCGATGGCCTCAATCTCCACCAATACATCCTTGGGCAAACGCGCCACCTCTACGGTCGAACGCGCTGGTGCTGGCGCCCCATCCACTCCAAAATACGCAGCGTAAACGGCATTCATCGCCGCAAAATCCTGCATGTTCTTCAGGTAAACCGTCGTCTTCACCACGCGCGCCAGATCGCTGCCCGCAGCCCGAAAAACCGCGCGCAGGCTGTCGAGTACGCGCGCGGTCTGCTCGGCAATGCCACCCGCAACTATTTGCCCTGTGTCCGGGTCCAGCGGAATCTGGCCAGAAGTAAAGATCCAATCGCCGCTCTGAATGGCCTGGGAATATGGCCCCAACGCCGCAGGGGCCTGCGCAGTTTGTATGGCTACTTGCATCGCGCCCACTTTCTATCAACAAAAATTCTCGCCGTCGCAATTCTATATTTCGGCTTGTTTCATTATGCCGCGAAACCAAAATGCCTTTTCTGCGTATAAAGAAATGGATGGATTGCATGACTCCACTGCGCACATTCGTGCTGACAACATCGTTATGCATGTGCGCCTGCACGCCTGCACAAACCCGCATCTCCAGTTCCTCCAAACACACGGACTCCGCACATTCTCATCCTGCGACATCCGGGCAAACTGCGCCCACGCAACCCGATCTTTCTGCGCCGCTGCCCAGCGCCTCTGTCATTCGGCAGCGCGTGCTCGATGGCCTGCACGCTATGCAAGCGGAACAAGAGCGTTACATCTGCCGCATTACCAGCACCGCCGAGCGCACCGATGCGCAGGGCAACATTCTCAAAACCCACACTCTGGCCCAAACTTCCACCCCGAACTCCCCCACATCCAGCCACTCACTC
>JAJZCP010000149.1 GCA_021846065.1 Acidobacteriota bacterium | reverse complement strand
CACGAGCGGCAGCGCCAAGCTGGTGGCGGTGAGTGAGCCATCGGCGGGGACGATGTCGGATGGAGATTTCTTTGAGAATCGCGTGCGGCCGATCTTGGCCGACAAATGCCTGAGCTGCCACACGGACGGGGACAACGGCGGGCTGGCGCTGAACACGCGCGAGGCGATGGTGAAGGGCGGATTGCACGGTGCGGCGATGGTGCCGGGAGAGCCGGAAAAGAGTCTGCTGATTACCGCAGTGGAGCAGACGACGGCGCTGAAGATGCCGAAGGGCGGACACTTGACGGCGCAGCAGATAGCCGACATGAAGGAGTGGGTGAAGCGCGGCGCGGTGTGGCCAAAGAGCGCGCCGGGGTTGACGATCTCTTCGACGGCGACGACGGGCGTGATTACTGCCGAGCAGAGGAAGTTCTGGTCGTTCCAGCCGCTGAAGCCGGTGGCCGCGCCGGAGATTGAGGACAGGAAGTGGGCGCATTGGGCGAAGACACCGATTGACCGATTTGTGCTGGCGAAGCTGCTGGCGGCGGGCTTGCATCCGGCGGCGCAGGCAGATCGCAGGACGCTGATCCGGCGAGCGACGTTCGACATGTGGGGAGTGCCGCCGAGCGATGCCGAGGTGAGTGCATTTGAGCAGGACCGCAACCCCCAGGCGTGGGCGAAGGTGGTGGACCGGCTGCTGGCCTCGCCGCGCTATGGGCAGCGGTGGGGCAGGCACTGGCTGGACGTAGCGCGCTACTCCGAGGACGACGTGCGCGGCCTCGATCCGAAGGGACGCGGGTATATGCCGTTCGAGGGCGCGTACCGGTATCGCGACTGGGTGATTGAGGCGTTCAATCGCGATGTGCCGTATGACCAGTTTGTGAAGATGCAACTGGCAGGCGACCAGATGCCAACGAAGACCGCAGAGCAACGGGACGAGAATCTGACGGCGACGACGTATCTGGGAGCGGGACCGTGGGTGTGGGATCAGGCGGAGCCTGTGCAGGGACGCGCAGACGAGCGCAACGAGCGCGTGGATGCAGTCTCTCGCGGACTGCTGGGGATGACGGTGGCGTGCGCGCGCTGTCACAACCACAAGTACGATCCGATTACGCAGCGGGACTATTACGCGATGGTGGGCATCTTCGCCAGCTCGACGTACAAGGAGTATCCAGTGGCGACGGCGGCAGAGACGGCGGAGTGGCAGGCGAGGGAAAAGAAGCGGGAAGACAAGCAGGTGGCACTTGAGGACTACACGAAAGCAGCGTCGCTGTCGCTGACCGACGCGCTGGCGGCACAGACAGCGCAGTATATGGAAGCGGCGTGGCAGGTGATGGGCAAGCCGCAGAAGACGGTGGAACAGGCTGCGGGAGAAGCGAAGCTGGACACCGAGGTGCTGCGACGGTGGACGAGCTATCTAGGTTCGCCCGTGCAATATCCGTATCTGAAGGACTGGAAGGCGATGGTTGCCGACGATGGCGGCAGCGAGGCGCAGGCGAAGATTCTGGCGGAGGGATTTCAGAAGACGCTGCTGGAGATTCGTGACCGCGAGCGGGAGATTGAGGACGAGAACGATGCGATTCGCGTGAAGAACAATGTACCGAAGCACCGGTTTGTGCGCGACGCGAAGCCGAGCGAGTTTGAGACGTTTGACCAGTTCTGTCCGGGGTGCGAGCTGGAGCTGAAGGCGCTTCCGGTGGACGAAGCGAAGGTGTATTCGGACATCTTTGTCTCGCGCGCGGGCGACCAGGAGACCCGCTTCAAACCGGGCGTTCTGGTCTTTCGCGGATGGGAGTTGGAGAGTCGGCTGGGACCGGCGATTGCCAGCTATATGGAGAGTCAGCAGGCGGAGATTGAAGGTCTGAAAAAGCAACTCGATCCAGCGAAGTATCCGTACGTGCATGGGATGGCGGACAAGGCGAAGGCGATGGACGTGCGGCTGAATCTGCGCGGGAATCCACACTCGCTGGGATCTCCGGTGCCGCGGCGATTTCTGACCGTCCTGACGACGAACGATCCGGCTCCGTATCGGGATGGAAGCGGACGGCTGGACCTGGCCGACGATATTGTGGCGAGTCCGCTGGCGGCGCGGGTGATTGTGAATCGCGTGTGGAAGTGGCATTTTGGATCGGGGATTGTGGATACGCCGGACAACTTCGGAATTGTGGGCGATGCGCCGAGCGATGAGCCGCTGCTGAATGATCTGGCGTATGAGTTTGTGCAACAGGGGGAATCGATCAAGACGCTGCAACGGGAGATTCTGCTTTCGGCGGTGTATCAGGAGAGCGCGGAAGAAGCGCAGGAGGCGCGCGAGAAGGATGGAGCGAATCGGCTGTATTCCCACTTCAACCGGCAGCGGCTGGATGCCGAAGAGTTGCGCGACGCGGCGCTGGAAGTGGCGGGCGATCTGAACTGGAAAAAAGACTCTGGACCGTCGGAGGATTTTGGGGCCGACAATACGGCGCGGACGGTCTATTGCAAGGTGAGCCGCTTCCGGCTGAACAATTATTTGCAGGTCTTCGATTTTCCGAATCCGAGCTTTACCGCCGAGCAGCGATTTGCCAGCAACGTGCCGCTGCAACAGCTTTACTTCATGAATAATCCGTTTATCTTCCGGCAGGCGGGTGTTCTGGCAGATCGCGTGGAGAATGAGCCGAACGACCAGGCGCGGATCGTGAAGATGTACGAGTATGTCTATCAGCGAAAGCCGAGCGAGGCGGAGATCAAGCTGGCGCAGGAGTTTCTGCATACGACGCCGGAGAAGGCTGGCTACGCGGTGGTGGGCGAACCAATCACGGCGTGGAAGCAGTATGCGCGGATTCTGCTGAGTTCGAATGAGTTTCTGTTTATCGACTAAAGCATTTTCCGGAAAGGTGTAGACCAAAACCATTCTGCGGATTGGATTTTTCCTCAAGAAAAATCCACCCTCATGAACTTCGGAAAGTTCACAGTATTCCGGAAAATGCCTTAGACTGCGCGCAGCACGGTGAGCGAGATAGAGCGACTGAAGGGGAAAAGGAGATCACGATGCGAGGACACACAGGACCAGGACAACCGATGACGCGGCGCGATGCGCTGTGCCGGATGGGCGCGGGATTTGGGATGCTCTCATTGGCAAGCCTGCTGGGCGACACGCTGGCACGCGCGGAGGATGACAAAAAGTCGTGGATGATTCCGGGAGTGAAGCCGAAGGCCAAGCATGTGATCTTCCTGTTCATGAACGGCGGACTGTCGCAGGTGGACAGCTTCGACTACAAACCGATGCTGGAGAAGTACAACGGCAAGGCGATGCCGGGCGGCGATTTGCAGCATGAGCGCAAGACGGGCGCGCTCATGCAGTCGCCGTTTGCGTTCCAGCGCTATGGAAAGAGCGAAAAATATGTAAGCGAGATTTTTCCGCACCTGGGCGGTTGTGTGGACGATATGTGTTTTGTGCAGTCGGTCTATACGGAGATACCGAATCACGAGCCGGCGCTGATGATGATGAATACAGGCGCGAACTTTGCAGGGCGACCGTCGATGGGCGCGTGGCTGACGTATGGACTGGGGACGGAGAACAAGAACCTGCCAGGATTTGTGGTTCTGTGTCCGGAGGTGCCGACGACGGTGGGACCGCCGCTGTGGGGATCGGCGTTTCTGCCGGCGATGCACCAGGGGACGTATGTCGCGGACCGGGTGGAGAAGTCCGGGTTCGATCCGCAGAAGCTGATTGCGAATGTACACAACGACCGATTCGACCTGAAGTCACAGCGCAAGGAACTGGACGTGCTGAAGGAACTGGACGAGATGAATATGCGGACGGCCAATGACGGCGCGCGCGATGCGCAGCTTGAGGCGACGATTGGGTCGATGGAGACCGCGTATCGCATGCAGACCGAGGCTCCGGATGTGTTTGATGTGCGCAAGGAGAGCGCGGCGGTGCTGAAAATGTATGGCGAAGGAAGCACGGCGCGTGGATGCCTTACCGCGGCGCGGCTGATCGAGCGCGGGGTGCGTGTGGTGCAGGTGTATTACGCGAAAGGCGATCCGTGGGATCATCACTTCGATATCGAGATGCACCGCAAGACGGCGAAGGACTCCGACCAGCCGTTTGCGGCGCTGATCCAGGACCTGAAACAGCGGGGCCTGCTGGACGAGACGATCATCGTCGCAGGCAGCGAATTCGGACGGACGCCGGTGGTGGAAGTCGGCAGCGGATTCAGCGGCGGGCAGACGCATAATGGACGCGACCACAATCCGCATGGCTTCACGATGTGGATTGCAGGCGGCGGATTCAAGCGCGGATTCACCTATGGCAAGACGGATGATTTCGGCTGGAAGGCAATTGAGAATCCGGTACATGTGCATGACATTCATGCGACGATTCTGTATCAGCTTGGCATCGATCATACGAAGCTGACGTATCGCTACAGCGGACGCGATTATCGGCTGACGGATGTCTCCGGGAATGTGATTCACGAGTTGCTGGCCTGACCATTGCCTGGAGCCACTGCGCCGGGCAGCCACTGCGTGGGGCAGCCGCGCGGCTGATGCCGCGCCATGGGCTGTGGTTGCGCTCCCGTTGGTCGCGGGTGGGTGACGGTTCAGGACGATGAGGAGAACAACAGCAGATTCCCTTCGGGAATGACAACAAGAAATGCAACGGCAAATGCAAATGCAAATGCAACTGAAAGCAGATTCTCTGCTGGAATGAGCAATGATCGGAGAGATGTGTGATGCGAAGAAATCAATTCCCTGCCCTGCTGCTGGCGGCGATGGCGATGATGGCTGGAATGAGCGCGTCGATGGCGCGGGCGCAGTTTCCGGAGCCGAACGGCGGCGACCTGG
>JAJZCP010000148.1 GCA_021846065.1 Acidobacteriota bacterium | reverse complement strand
CCTGCCGGGTGCGCTTTCAGGTGGCGAGCAACAGCGCGTCTGTATTGCGCGTGCGCTCATTAATCAGCCGCCGGTGCTGCTTGCCGATGAGCCTACCGGGAATCTTGACGCGGCCAACCAGGAAATTGTCGCCACGCTGCTGCGCCAGCTGCATCAGGCCGGGCACACCATCCTGATGGTGACCCACGATCCCGGCATGGCCCGCATGGCCGACCGGATCATCGAGCTGCAGCACGGCCGGATTGTGGATGCTGCGCACGCTTCCGCTTCGGGCCGGTTCTAGTTCACTGCAGCGCGCGCCGGTGCAGATAGGGATGGAGCGGCAGTCCCGTCGGCTTGTATTCGTAGTGGTCGCCCGTTTCCGCCCGCAATTCCGCCAGCCGCTTTTTCAGTGCCGCCTCCAGTTGCGCGTATTGCGGGTTGCCGTAGAGATTTGTCGCCTCATTCGGATCGGTCTGCAGGTCGAACATCTCGTACTCGTCCGTCAGAAAATACTGGATCAGCTTGTACCGTTCTGTGCGGATGCCTCGCGAGGGCGGAACATTTTCAAAGCCTGGATATTCGTAGTACTCGTAGAGCCAGTCCTTGCGCCATGGAATATCTTTCCCCTCAGCCAGCGGCAGCATGCTCCTGCCCTGCATTGAGGCCGGGACAGGAATGCCTGCAAGATTGAGCATCGTGGGCGCAATGTCCAGATTGAGCACCATCTTGTCCGACGTTTCTCCCGCTGGTATCAGCTTGGGATAGCGCAGCATCATGGGCACGCGAATGGACGGCTCATACATCAGGCGCTTGTCGTAAAAGTGATGTTCGCCCAGAAAGAACCCGTGATCGGAGCTGAGCAGGATCGCCGTGTTCTCCATCTGTTTCTGGCGCTCCAGTTCCTGCATTACGGCGCCGATGTTGGCGTCGTTATCCATCACGCCTACATAATGGTCCTTGACCACTTCTTCCAGCGAACGCGGATCGTCGTTGAAAACCTCAGAGGTGCCAATCTTGTTGTCGGCTTTTGCCACGCTGCGCGGCCGACCGGGATAGTCCTTCAGATTTTCTGCGAAAGTTGGCGGCGTGGGAATCTTCACACCATTCAGCTCGTTGTCGGTGTTGCGCGGCCGGTAGAACGGCTCATGCGGCGCGTAAAACCACAGAAACAGGCAGAAGGGCTTCGTCCGCTCCTGCTGCAACCAGGCGAGCGCCTTGTGCGTCAGCAGGTGGTCCACATATTGCCCGTCGTACAGCTTCGGCTCTCCAAACTTCCCCTTTACACCCTCGGTCACGACCGGGTGATAGTAGTCAGCCTGGCCCTGGAACCCGAAATAATAATCCCAGTAGCGATCGGTCAACGCTCCGGCAATGTGCGACTTGCCGATGAAGGCCGTCTCATAGCCGGCCTTGTGCAGGTAGTCGGAGATGATGGGAATCTGCGCCGGAATCACGCCGGCTACATTCGACACTGCCCCGGTGGTGTGGGAATAGAGTCCCGTCATAATCGTGGCGCGCGAGGGCAGACATAGAGCGTTCACCACGAATGCATTCTGAAACCGGCATCCTTCGCGGCCAATGCGATCAATATTCGGCGTGTGCAGAATGGGGTTGCCGGCCAGCGAGGACTCATCCCAGCGCAAACCCTCCCCCAGGATGCAGACCAGGTTCGGACGCGCGGGGCTGTTCGCCAGGCCAGGAAGCTCCGCAAGGTTCGCAAAGGCTGCGGCCCCGGCTGTACCGGCTACACCGCGAAGAAACTCCCGACGATTCTTCATGCTCCCGTTCTCCTTTGCCCGCGGCGGCTCGGAGCAGCAGCGCCGCCATCGGCGATCTGTCCCGCCTTCAGCGCTTCTTCTTCCCGGCCTGCGTGGCTTGCGGACGCGGCCAGCGCGCCACAATCGTCGTCGAGATACCGCCGCGCGGCCGAAATTCTCCGCGCATCTCCGCCCAGACCGGCTTCGCCGCCTTCACAATGTCTTCCAGAACCTGATTGACAATATTCTCCTGAAAAATGCCGAGCTGCCGGTAGCTGAAAAGATATTCCTTGTACGACCGCAGCTCCAGGCATTCCCGGTCGGGCATGTAGCGCAGCGTGAGCGCGCCGAAGTCCGGCAGCCCGGTCTTGGGGCAGACGGAGGTAAACTCCGGGCTATCGATCAAAATTTCATATGCGGGAAACTGGTTCGGCCAGGTCTCGATGGCAGGAAAATCGTGGTCCAGACCGGATTGTGCGTGGTCCTCAGTGTAGCGGGCGGTGGGCTTGCTCTTTGCGGTTGCCATACAGACTGAAATTGTACGGGACTGCCGCTCGATTCGAGCATGCCCCACACCCCACCCCGGCACGGTTGCCAGTAAGCCGATATTTCTGAGCCGCTTGCGCGCGTCCTGCGTCTTATATACTGGCTCATTCAGCGGCGAACCACCCGAACTGTCCTATGCCCGACCAGTCCCAGCAATCCAGAGCAAGAAAACGCAGGTTTTGGGCGGTCACGGCGGCCATCGTGCTCCTCGTGGTCATTGCCGTCCGTTACATGACGCGCAGCGTCGTCAGCGTTCGCATGGCGGCGGCAGGGCCCGGGGAGCTGATCAGTACAGTCAGCACCAATGGCAAGGTGGAGCCGATCAACAACTTTGCGGCCTATAGTCCCCGACAAGGCACCGTTCGGGCGGTCTATGTGCATGAGGGCCAGAAGGTGCCGGCCGGCACATTGCTGTTGACGCTTGACGACTCTCAGGCCAGCTCCGACCTGGCCAGCGCCCGGGCTGCCGAGCGGGGCGCGCAAGCGCAGCTGCAGGCATTGCAGCAGGGAGGTACACGCTCGCAGCAAATTACGCTGGCTGGAAATATCGCCAAAACGCGAGCTGCGCGTGAGCAGGCGGCTACAACCCTGGCTACGCTGCAGCGGCTGCAGAAACAGGGTGCCGCATCCGCCAGCGAGGTGGAGAATGCACGGCAGACGTTGGCCGCCGAAAACTCCAGCCTGCAGACATTGCTGCAGCAGCAGTCAAAGAGCTACGCGCCGATCGACCTGGAGCATGCGCAGGCCAATGTCACCAATGCCCGGGCCGCATACGCATCTTCTCTGGACGTGCTGAGTCGCGAGAACGTTCGTGCGCCCTTTGCGGGCACAGTCTACTCCGTGCTGGTGCGGCCCACCGATTTTGTCCAGGCGGGCGATCGCCTTTTGCAGATGGCAAACCTGCGCCAGATGCAGATTCGCGCCTACTTCGACGAGCCGGAGATCGGCAAGCTGAATGTTGGCCAGCCGGTAACGATTGTGTGGGAAGCCGAACCCGGCCGCGTATGGCATGGGCATGTGATGCGCACGCCGACCACCATTGTGGGCTATGGAACCCGCAACGTGGGTGAAGCGCTCATCTCAGTCGACGATGCCAATGAAGAATTGCTGCCCAATACCAATGTCACCATCACCGTAACCCTGCTGGACCTTCACGATGTTCTGCTGATTCCACGCGAGGCTCTCAAGCTGGATGACGACGGCAACTACGTCTATCGGGTAATGAACGGACACCTGCAGCGTACGCCGGTGAAGATTGGCAGCCTGAATCTGACCGAAGTACAAATCCTCTCCGGACTGACGCAGGGCGATACTGTCGCGCTGGCCGCGCCCGATGGCACACCACTGCGGGCCGGCCTGGCCGTCCGCCGCGCAGAGTAGCCAATGCCATTCCCTTACCGCTCGCTCCGCCGGCTCTCCCCTTTACTGGCGCCGTACGCCGCTTTCCTTCTTGCTTCGTCTGCGATCGGGTGGGCGCAGCATTCTTCCGCGGTTCCCGATGCGCCCGCACCACAGATTCGCATTGCCATCGCCACACCGCCGTCTCGACCGCTGACGGGCGCCCAGGCTGCATCCGGACCCATGCCGGCAGGCACGATATCGCTTTACAGCGTAGTGGACCTGGCATTGCGCAACAGTCAGGCCGTGCGTACGGCAGAGGCAGCCCAGCAGCACGCTCGCGCCACAATGCTCGAAATGCGGGATGCCTATATCCCGAACTTCTCGCTGGGCTCCGGGCTTGGCTATTCGTACGGCTTTCCGCTCGGCAACCCGACGCTGTTCAATGTCAATTCGACCTCCCTGCTCTTCAGCTTTTCGCAGAAGTACTACATCCGCGCCGCGGCGGCCGGCCTGAAGGCCGCAACGCTTTCGCTGAAAGATGTGCGCCAGCAGATCATCCAGGATGCAGCCAGCACATACATTGAGCTGAATGCCACTCTCGATCAGGTGCGCGCACTCCAGGCAGCCGCACAGGCGGGCGACAATCTGGTCTCTGTCGTGCAGGACCGGCTGGGCGCCGGGCTGGCGGCGCCGGTGGACCTGGTACAGGCACGGCTGACGCAGGCGAAGTTGCAGTTGAAGGCGATGCAGATGGAAGATCACGCGAACGAGCTTCGCGTCCATCTGGGAAACCTGACCGGTCTTCCTGCGGATACCATCGATCCTTCCGCTGCCTCCGTTCCGCCGATGCCGGCGCTCGATTTTGACGTGTTGAAAAAACGCAACGGCGATTCTCCCGCCGTCCAGGCTTCGTTCGCGACTGCGACTTCGCGCCTCAACAACGCAATCGGCGATAAGAACCAGAACTACCGGCCGACGGTAAACCTTGCTGCACAGTATGCGCGCTTTGCGCCGTTCAACGGTTACAGCCTCTACTATCAGCACTTCACGTACAACAACATCGCCATTGGGATCCAGGCGGTATGGCCTTTGTTTGATCCGATCCGCCGCGACAAGGCGATCGAGTCCAGGGCTGAAGCGGCGCGCGCCCAGCACCAGGCCGAGCTCGACAAGATCCGGAACAGCGAAGCCAATCTGTCCCTGTGGCACAGCCTGCAGGAGCTCAAGCTGCAGCAGC
>JAJZCP010000147.1 GCA_021846065.1 Acidobacteriota bacterium | reverse complement strand
TTCTTCTTTTGTTTCCCGCGACCCGCGCGGTTGCGGCCAACAAAGACATTATTGCGCTGCAGGCGCAGGTTCAGCAGTTGCAGGAGATGCTGCTCTCCATGCAGCAGGCGAACGACGAGCGGTATGCCACCCTGCACCAGTTGATGCAGCAGACCTCCGACAGCGTTGGCAAGATGGCCTCACAGGTGGATGCGCTGCAGAAGGCAGCGCAGAGCGAGCAGGGAGCGCAGGGCAACTCGCTGCAGCAGCTTTCCGGGCAGATGCAGTCCATGAATGATTCGCTGGATGAGCTGCGCGCCCGCCTGGATAAGATGAACCAGAGCCTGACCAACATCCAGCAGCAGCAACAATCGCTGGCTACCGGCCAGTCTGGCATGCCGGGATCTGCCCCGGGCGCGCCCGGCACTGCCGCTGCTCCAGGCCAGCCCGCCGCTCCGCAGGCGCCACCGCTCGATCAGCTCTATCAATCCGCGGTCAGCGACTACAACGCTGCCAAATACAACCTGGCCAGCCAGGAGTTTGGTGACGTCGTCAAGTTCTACCCACAGAGCGATCAGGCCGGAAACGCACAGTTTTACCTGGGCGAGATCGACTACCGCTCCGGGAACTATAAAGGCGCGATCGACAATTACTCCCAGGTGCTCAGCACATACCCGGGCAGTGCGAAGGCCCCGACGGCCCAGCTACGCAAGGGAGAATCCGAGCTGGCCTTGGGCCAGAAGGAAGCGGGAATCCGCGACCTGCGGGCGCTGATCGTACGCCATCCACAGACGCCCGAGGCGATGCAGGCGCGCAGCAAGCTGAACGGCATGGGCGTCCGCATCTACGCCAAGCCGACCGCCGGACGGATGTAATGCCAACCTCGAATCCGCAAAACCATCCCGATTCTGACGAGCACAAGGGTGCGGTAGAAGACGATCTGCCGCACCTTCGTGGCGAACGCCCGGAACCGCACGGTTCCCTGAGCGGGCAGATTGGTCACCGCGACAACAACCCGCTCGAAGAGGGTGAGGATACGGATTATCCTGAACCGGGCTCGAGCCCCGAGCACAGCGGCCAGCATAGCTAGCAGCGACACGCGGACTGGCCGCCTGTTTCTGCACAAACTACTTCCCTGCCTGGCGCAACTTCGATACGCTGGATGCCTCTCCCGAATCCTTCGCTCGAGGTGTCCTGACCCATGAAACTTTTCGCAACGCCTAAAGACTTTGTGCTGACTATCGCCCGCCTCATCCTTGGCATTGTCTTCTTTATGCACGGTGCACAGAAGGTGCTGGGCTGGTTCGGCGGGTACGGCTACTCCGGCACCATGCACGCTTTCACGCACATGATGCACATCCCTGCACCGCTCGCCTGGCTGGCCATTATGGCGGAGTTTCTCGGCGGCCTGGGCCTGATTGTGGGTCTGCTGACGCGCATCGCCGCACTCAGCATCGGCATTGAGATGCTGGTGGCCATTTTCCTTATACACGGCCGCAACGGACTCTTCATGAACTGGTCTGGCATGCAGAAGGGCGAGGGGTATGAGTATCATCTGCTCGTGCTTGCGCTCTGCCTTCTGCTTATGGTGAAGGGTGCAGGCGCTGCTTCGATCGACCGCCTGATCGCCCGGCAGACCGTATGAGTGAGACCTATCAACCAACATCGCGGACGGCAATCGGACGCCTGCCAAAGCGAGGCGTTTATGATCGCGCAGAGGTTCACGCGATCCTGGATGAAGGGTTTCTCTGCCATGTCGGATTTGTCGTGGACCGACAGCCCTACGTCATCCCTACCGGCTACGCGCGTGTTGACGAGCAGCTCTATCTGCATGGCTCGGCGGCCAGCCGCATGCTCCGGTCGTTATCGGCGGGTATTGATGTCTGCGTGACGGTTACGCTGCTCGATGGACTGGTCCTGGCGCGCTCGGTCTTTCACCACTCCATGAACTACCGCTCCGTTGTAGTGCTGGGCCGCGCGCGGCTGGTGACTGAACCGGAAGAGAAGCTGGCGGCGCTGCGCGCCTTTGTCAATCACATTATCGACGACCGCTGGGAAGAAGCGCGGCAGCCCACAGCGCAGGAACTGAAAGCGACCAGCGTTCTGGCGATGGAGCTGAAGGAAGTATCCGCGAAGGTGCGAAGGGGCCCCCCGGTCGATGACGAAGAAGACTACTCTCTGTCCGTCTGGGCGGGGGTGGTTCCTTTAAAGCTTTCGGCCGGCGAACCCATCCCAGATGCTCAAAACCGACCGGAGGCCCGTTGCTTCCATCCAAAGCGGGCGACTCGACGCGCGCGCAGCACGGATACCTAGCGCAGTGACTCCATAATCTGCTCCAGCGTCTCCCGCGAGGGCCGCACGCGACTCTCCGGCAGCGTTGCCAAGGGCTCGTCCACCATGTTCAACAGCTGTGTGAAGTCCGGCTTCTTGGTGTCAATGTAGAACATACCGGTCAACACCTCGCCGCGCTGATTGGCTTCCATCAGTGCATGGACGGCGGAGATTCGATCGCTGGGATTGTAGTTTTCCTGCAGCTTCCGCAGCCGCAGGTGGGAGCCATCATGCATCGTCACATCGTAGGTCGTGCCCGGATCGTAATCGACGGCGATGTCCTCAAAGTGCGGCACAAAACCCACTTCGGTAATGGCCTCCTCATGCGCCTGCATATGCTTATAGCTCTTCGTCGACCCTTCGTGATCGTTGAAGGTGACGCAGGGCGAGATCACATCCAGGATTACAGTGCCCTTGTGCGCAATCGCGGCCTTCAGCATCGCCAGCAGTTGCTTCTTGTCGCCAGAGAATGAGCGCGCTACAAAGGTGGCGCCCAGCTCAACCGCCATAATGCACATGTCAATCGGGGGCAGATCGTTGACAACGCCAGTCTTCAGTTTGGAGCCGACATCGGCCGTCGCGGAGAACTGCCCCTTGGTCAGCCCGTACACGCCGTTATTCTCGACGACGTAGATCAGCGGCAGATTGCGGCGCATGAGGTGGGCAAACTGCCCAAATCCAATCGATGCCGTATCGCCGTCGCCACTCACAGCCAGTGCGTTCATGGTACGGTTGGCCAGAACAGCTCCGGTCGCCACCGCGGGCATGCGCCCGTGCACGCTGTTAAAGCTGTGCGAGCGATTCAGAAAATATGCCGGGCTTTTCGAGGAGCAGCCGATGCCGGACAGCTTCATAACGCGCTCGGGTGCGACGCCCATCTCATAGAATGCGTCGATAATGCGCTCAGAAATCGCGTTGTGCCCGCAGCCGGCGCACAGCGTCGTCTTGCCGCCACGATAATCCAGCACCTGCAGGCCGATGCGATTGGTCTTCGGTGTAGGCGCGGTGGGCGAAGGTGCGGGGGCGGCCATTAGATTTCCTCCTGAAGCACAAATGCATCGGTGATGGAGCGGGCGTCAATCGGCAGTCCGTTAAAGTGGCGGATGCTGCGCAGCCTGGTGGTTTGCTCCGCCGGAAGGTCCAGCTTAAGCAGGCTCAGCATCTGGGCGTCGCGATTCTGCTCCACAATGTAGACGCGCTCGTGGCTCTCGACAAAGCGATGCACCGCCGCCGAGAACGGAAAGGCCCGGAGCCGCAGGTAGTCCGTGTCCACGCCATATTCCTTAAGCAGCTGGTCGCGTGACTCCAGCACAGCAAAGTCGGAGGTTCCATAGGCGATGATGCCGATCTTCGACCGGCCATTCTGCACCACCACAGGCTGCGGCACCAGGGTGCGCGCGGTTTCAAACTTGCGCGCCAGCCGCTCCATAATGCCTTCGTAATCGTCCGGCCGCTCACTATACTGTGCGCGGTCGTTATGGCCGCTGCCCCGCGTGAAGTATGCCGCCAGAGGATGGTCCGTGCCCGGCAGCGTGCGATACGGGATTGCATCGCCGTCCACATCGCGATATCGCGCAAACCCGCCGGCTTCGCGCAGTTGCTCCGCGGTCAGAACCTTGCCGCGGTCCAGCGGTTTTGCGGGGTACTCGAACGGCTCGGACATCCAGTTGTTCATGCCCAAATCCAGATCGCTCAGCACAAACACCGGCGTCTGCAACCGCTCGGCAAGATCGAATGCGGCCATGCCGAAATCAAAGCATTCGCGAACGCTGCCCGGCAGCAGCATTACATGCTTGGTGTCGCCGTGGGAGAGATACGCAATGCTCAGAATGTCGCCCTGCATGGTGCGCGTGGGCATGCCCGTGGACGGTCCCACGCGCTGGATGTCAAAGATCACGCCCGGAATCTCAGCAAAATATCCCAGCCCAGCGAACTCGGCCATCAGCGAAATTCCGGGACCAGAGGTCGCGGTCATGGCGCGTGCACCCGCCCAGCCGGCGCCAAACACCCCACCAATCGCCGCCAGCTCATCTTCTGCCTGTACGACTGCAAACGTCGCTTTGCCGTCCGCCTCAATCCGGTACTTGCGCATGTAGTCGATCAACTGCTCGACCACCGACGAGCTCGGAGTGATGGGATACCACGTGACGACGGTGACGCCGGCAAACATGGCGCCCAGTGCGGCCGCGGCGTTGCCGTCGATGATGATCTTTCCGTCGGTCGCGTGCATGCGCTCCAGCACAAATGGATCGCGCTTGGTCAACGATTCTTTCGCATACTGGTGACCTGCCTGCACGGCGGCCCAGTTCAGTTCGGCTGCCTTCACCTTCTTCGCAAACTGCCGCCGCAGCTCCTTTTCAAGACAGGCCATATCCATGGCAAAAAGCTGCGCCGCAACCCCGACGTACACCATATTGCGCACCAGCTTGCGCAGCTTCGCTTCCGGACAGACAGCAGCCGTCAGCTTGTCGAACGGGACCGGATAACAGATGACATCCGCCCGGTACTGTTGCAGGTCGACGGACTGATCGTGAATGGCGACCGCGCCCGGCGGCAGCGACAGCACATCTTCCTTCGCCGTCTCCGGATTCATCGCGATCAGGACGTCGAGCTCTTTTTTGCGCGCC
>JAJZCP010000146.1 GCA_021846065.1 Acidobacteriota bacterium | reverse complement strand
GAATCTGGGCGACTGAGCCGGAAAATTCGATGGCGGTGCGCCCGGCAGTGACACGATCGATGGAAAAACCCTCCGACTGAAGCCAGGCAGTGACGGCGGCAATGTCCGAGTCGACCAGGCCGAAACGAGCGGCGAATTGAGCCGGGGTGAACCAGCGATGGAAGTCCGGCGAGGATGGATTCTGCTGGGATTGAAGCAGGGTTTGAAGCGATTGTTCTTCGGCGGCACTGCGGCGCAGCAGCAGAAGCATGCGCGGGGCGGATTCATTGGGCGCGGCAGGGCCGAGATCGAGCGCTCGGGCAGGCAGAACAGGACGAGAGCCGACGAGGGGAATGCGCTGGTCCGGGTCGATGGCCTGAACAATGCATGGGGCACGGTGAAACTGTGCGGAAGGATCGGACGACGAAAAACCCGAGGCAACGGACTGAGCGAAGAGTGCGCGAGGAGATGCAGCGGTAAGGCCGAAGGCAAGCAGCACCGAGAAGCCGCGAGGCCACGCACGAAGCAACGAGGAAGCAGGAAAACCGTGCCGCATGAGGACTCCGCAGGGCAGAAAAATGCCGGTCGCAGGTTGAGTATGCAAGCGACCGGCAGAGCGGAGGTGAGAACTTTCTCAGAAAACCCTGAGAAAAGTTCAGAAACGGTACTTTCCAGCGTCGATGCAGATTTGGGCAATCTGGCGACTAAGAGCGACGGAGTCGATGGGAGTGGATTTGGCGAAACGGCGCAGGACGGCCATGCGCGTGGTGAGTGCGTCACCTTCGTTGGAGGCAGCGAGGACGCGGCGGGCGCTGGATTCGACAGAAGCGAGGGATTCCTCGGCGAAGACAGCGCAGATGTGCTGGGCGAGGGCCGCGTTCGGCGCATGGTTGGAGGCAAGTTTTCGGGCGCGCAGCAGCGAAGAATCGAGAGCAAAAACGGCGCTGATGCAGTCGGAGAGATCGGCCATGACCTCCTGCTGATCGGCGAGTGCGGCCATGAATCGCTCGGAGGCAGCGCCAGCCGCGACGAGGGTGATTTTTCGGAGGCTGGCGAGGATGGCGGCTTCGCGGGCGAGCGGCGCATCGTCGGCAGAAGCGGAGTCGAAGGACGGCGGCTGCATGAGTTCGTCCATGAGGCGACGAATGGCGGCCAGCAGTGGGAGCTGGCCGCTGATGGCGCGCTTCATGAGCCAGCCGGTGACGATCATACGGTTGATCTCGTTGGTTCCCTCGAAGATGCGGTTGATGCGAGCATCGCGGTAGAAGCGCTCGGCCGGGTAATCCTCGACATAGCCGTAGCCGCCCATGATCTGCACGAGTTCGTCGGCGACCAGACCGAGCATCTCCGAGCCGAAGACTTTCAGAATGGAGCACTCGACGGCGTACTCCTCGATGCGTTTCTGGGTATCGCGGGGCGAAGCGTCGGCGGGAAGTGCGGCGAGGGATGCGTCCATCATTCCGATGGTGCGGTAGGCCATGGATTCGGCAGCGAAGAGATGGATGGCGGAGCGGGCGATCTTGCGCTGGATGAGGCCAAAACTGGCGATGGGCTTGCCGAAGGCGACGCGATCTTTGGCGTATCGAATGGACTCTTCAAGAGCCAAACGCGCACCGCCGACGCAGGCCGCGCCGAGCTTGAAGCGCCCGACATTGAGGATGTTGAAGGCGATGTGATGGCCCTTGCCGACCTCTCCGAGGAGATTGGCTGCGGGAATGCGGCAATCGGCGAGGATGAGCGGACAGGTGGAAGAGCCACGGATGCCGAGTTTGTGCTCTTCCTTTCCGATGGTGAGGCCTGGGGCAGTGCGTTCGACGAGGAAGGCGGAGAATTTTTCGCCGTCCAGTTTGGCGAAAACGGTGAATAGGTCAGCGAAGCCGGCGTTGGTGATCCACATTTTTTCGCCGTTGAGGATGTATTCGGAGCCGTCGGGCGAGAGCGTGGCGCGTGTGCGAATGTTCATGGCATCAGAGCCGGAGGTGGACTCAGAAAGCGCGTAGGCGGCGACCCACTCGGCGGTGGCAAGTTTGGGCAGGTAGCGCTGCTTTTGCTCTTCGGTGCCGTACCAGAGGATGGGCAGGGTGCCAATGCCGGTGTGCGCACCAAAGGAAGTGGAAAAGCTGGCCAGAACGGAGAGATGGTCGGCGACGAGCGCCGAAGTGACTTTATCGAGACCGAGACCGCCGTATTGCTCCGGAATGTCGACGGCGGTAAAACCGAGTTCGGCGGCCTGGGCAAGCAGAGCGCGCATGAGGCCGGATTCCTTGGCTTCCACGCGCGCGGCGACGGGAAGAAGCTGTTCGCGGGCGAAACGGTCGGCTGTCTCGGCGATCTGGCGCTGCTCTTCGGAGAGATCCTCCGGGGTGAAGACTTCGGCAGGGCTGAGGTTGTCGAGCAGAAAACTGCCACCGGGCGCGGCAAGGATGGAAGCAAGGGAATTCGGCGAGGAAACGGGCATGAGGAACCTCCGCGTACCAGCGTGGTGACGAGGCAACGATACTCCTGCGCAGAGGCGACCGGCAAGAATGAGCCGCGGAGGTGAACGCGGCGAGGATCGCTTACAATCACTTTGACTTCAGTATTGGGGATGACGATGGAGGCGGCAATTTGCTGAACGCCCTCAGGTTGAGCGGAATGGGCTGGGCCACGACGGCGGGGCGGCTGCGGGAGCTGGCAGTCTTTGCGCCGCAGACGGGGCTGGTCCACTATCTCAAAATGCAGTATACGGATCAGACGTTTCGCGGACTATATGAATGGAACTGGTTCGACGCGTCCCTGATGCTGCCGTACTTTGCGGTGATGCTGATGCTGTCGGTTTATGGTCTGCACCGCTACAAGATGGCCTATCTCTACTTCAAATTCAAGAAAAACTACCAGCCGGAGCCGCTGGCGCACTTTGACGAACTTCCGAGGGTAACGGTGCAGTTGCCGGTCTTCAATGAGCAGTTTGTGATCGAGCGGCTGATGGAGGCGATCTGCGCGCTGGAGTATCCGCGCGAAAAGCTGGAGATTCAACTGCTGGACGACTCAACCGACGAGACACAGCAGGTGGCTGCGGGGATTGTGGCGCGCTATGCGGCGGCGGGCGAACCGGTCGTCTACATTCACAGGACCAACCGGCATGGATTCAAGGCTGGCGCGCTCGACGCGGGATTGAAGATTGCGAAAGGCGATCTGATCGCAATCTTCGATGCGGATTTTGTGCCGCCGAAGGACTGGCTGCTGAAGGTGGTGCACCACTTCACGGACGAGAAGATCGGGATGGTGCAGACGCGGTGGACGCATCTGAATAAGGACTACAACCTGCTGACGCAGGTGGAGGCAATTTTGCTGGACGGGCACTTTGTGCTGGAGCACGGAGCGCGGGCGCGGAGCGGGGATTTCTTCAACTTCAATGGCACAGCGGGGATGTGGCGCAGACAGGCGATTACCGATGCCGGAGGATGGCAGCACGACACTCTGACCGAGGACACGGATCTGAGCTATCGCTCACAGATGGCAGGATGGAAGTTCAAGTATCTGCCGGAGGTGGAGTGTCCGGCGGAGTTGCCCATCGAGATGGTGGCGTTCAAGACGCAGCAGGCGCGATGGGCGAAGGGACTGATCCAGACCTCGATCAAGATTTTGCCGAAGATGTTCCGCTCCGATGTGCCGCGGCAGATCAAGGTGGAGGCGGTCTATCACCTGACGGCAAACCTGAGCTATCCGCTGATGGTGATCATGACGGCGCTGCTGATTCCTGCCATGATTGTGCGGTTCTACCAGGGCTGGCTACAGATGCTGCTGATCGACGTGCCTCTGTTCACTGCGTCGACGCTGTCTATTGCGATTTTCTATGTACTAAGCCAGCGGGAGCTGTATCCGAAGACATGGAAGAAGACTTTTCTGTATCTGCCAATCCTGATGGCGCTGGGCATTGGTTTGACGATTACCAATACCAAGGCGGTGATGGAGGCTCTGTTCGGCATCAAGAGCGCGTTTGCGCGGACGCCGAAGTATTCGGTGGCGAAAAAGGGCGAGCGATCAAAGGCAGCGAAGTATCGCAAGCGGCTGGTGTGGGCACCGTGGATTGAACTGGCGGTGGGAACCTATTTTGCGCTGGCGATTGCCTATACATTCACGAACAACAACTTTTTCACGGCTCCGTTTCTGATTCTGTTTGTGGTGGGGTACTGGTATACGGGGTTGATGAGCCTGTTGCAGGGACGATTTGAGCGCTGGCGCAGCGGCGGAATGGCGAATCCGGAGGAGTCGAGTCCGAAGCCATTCCCGGTGGGTGTGTAAGCGGGTGTGAAAACGAGCATTGAAGGACGCGGGATGAGCCAGAATTTTGAAGTGGGGCCGGTGCATATCGGCAATGGCAGACTGTTTCTGATCGCCGGACCGTGCGTGATTGAAAGCGAAGAGCACGTGCGGGGGATGGCCGATGCGATCCAGCGGATCACCAGCGATCTGGGTGTGCCGTATATCTTCAAGGCGAGCTTCGACAAGGCCAACCGGACGAGCGTAACGAGCTTTCGCGGACCGGGATTGCGCGAGGGGGTACGCATTCTGAGCGGAATTGCGCGCGCGACGGGGTTGCCTGTACTGACCGATGTGCATGAAGCGACGCAGTGCGAGGCGGTGGCTGAGGCGGCGGATATTTTGCAGATTCCGGCGTTTCTGTGCCGACAGACAGACCTGGTGGTGGCAGCGGCGAAGACCGGTCGTGCGGTCAACGTGAAAAAAGGCCAGTTCGTGGCACCGTGGGATATGAAGTATTCCGTGGAAAAGGCTCGCTCGACGGGCAACGAGCGGGTGTTTCTGACCGAGCGTGGAACGAGCTTCGGCTATAACACGCTGGTGGTGGATATGCGTTCACTGGCGGTGATGCGCGCCATGGCTCCGGTAGTCTTCGACGGGACGCATTCGGTGCAGCAGCCTTCGGCGGCGAATGGGGTGAGCGGCGGACAGCCGGAGTTTATTCCGCTGCTGGCGCG
>JAJZCP010000145.1 GCA_021846065.1 Acidobacteriota bacterium | reverse complement strand
ATCGAAATACTGCCGCGCAAACCGCACAGCGCTGTCCGCCTGCTCCAGCGCCTGCTCCCGCGAAATCTTCAGCTTGTACTCCAGATGAATGTCGGAGCTCGCCAGAAAAATATGGACACGGGAACGGGCGGCGAACTCCAGGGCCCGCGCGGCGGCTGTAATGTCGTCATGCTTCGCCCGTGCCAGCGATGCGATTCTTGCTCCGCGAACGGCACGCGCCACGGCATCGACGGATGCGGCATCCCCTTCCGAAGAAACGGCGAAGCCGGCTTCGATCACGTCGACTCCCAGTTGCTCCAGCTGCTTCGCCATGCGGACTTTTTCCGCAAGATACATGCTGCAGCCCGGGGACTGTTCTCCGTCACGGAGAGTGGTATCGAAGAAATGAATGTGCTCTGTGTGCATCGCGCTCCTCGTATAGCGGAGGAAGAATGAACCCTTCATCTCCAAAACTAGCATAAGAACACCTAATCGAAACCTATTGAACGATTAGAATACGTTATAGAAGCCGGACTGGTCATGATTTGGTCGGAGGGAGATGACGATGGACCTCTTTCAGTTGCAAACATTTCTGGCTGTTGCGCAGGAGCGCAGTTTTTCGCGGGCAGCGACGCGGCTGCATCGTACCCAGCCCGCAGTCAGCCAGGTGATCCGCAAGCTGGAAACCGAGATGGATGAGGTGCTGTTTGACCGCGCCGCGCGGGATGCCACGCTTACAGCGGCCGGGGAGGTGTTGCGGGAATATGCGGAGCGCCTCCTGAACCTGCGGGGCGAGGCGGCAACGGCGCTGGCCGAACTGCGCTCGCTGCATCGTGGCCGCTTGCATCTGGCGGCCAACGAATACACTTGCCTCTATCTTTTACCGGTGATCGATGCCTTCCGGCGCACTGCACCGCAGATTCGCGTCACCGTGCAGCGGTCGCTCGCCAGCCGAATGACGGATGAACTGCTGCAGCACTCCGTGGAGTGCGGGGTGGTGTCATACCGGCCGGATGATCCGCAGATTCGTTCCGTCGTTGTCTATCGGGATGATCTGGTCTTCGTGATGCACCCGAATCACCCGCTGGCGCGGGCCAAAGAGGTTTCGATTCGTGATCTGGGGACGCAGAGCTTCGTCGCGCACAACGTTCCGTCACCCTTGCGGCAAAAGGTGCTGCAGGCGTTTCAGCGCCATCGCACACCGCTCAACATGGCCGTCGAGCTGCCGAGTCTGGAAGCCGTCAAGCGCTTTGTCGCGATGGGAAACGGCGTGGCATTGATGCCAGGTCTGACGGTGCGCCTGGAGATTGCCCGCGGGGAACTGGTGCAGCTGCTTGTACCGGAGCTCGCCTTTGAGCGCCGCCTGCGGCTTGTGCATCGCCGCCAGGCCAGCTTGTCGCACGCGGCGGTCGCCTTTCTGAAGGTGGTGGAGACCATGGCACGCGAGCGCGGGGATCCTTTCCTGTTTCAGCCGGATCGCTCCGCGTGAGTGCCGTCAGGTCGTGGTGGCGCGGCGCGCAACTATCGCCCGTACCCCGTACAGCACCATTCCGCTTAGCAGCAGAACGCCGGCGAACATCAGCTTATGTCCAAGATCCTGCGCCCGGGCCAGTACAAAAAGAAAGCCGGCAATGGTAATCAGCACAGGGACAGGGTAAAGCGGCATACGAAATGTCGTTGCGCTCTCGCCCAGTTGCTTGCGAAACAGCAGGAGGCCAAACGCCTGCAGCAGAAACTGAAAGATGATGCGGGTAGCGACCAGCGCGGCGATCAGGCTGGTGAGGCGAAAGAGACAGAAAAAAACGGCAAGGCCACCCAGAACAACGAGAGATACCGTGGGAAAGTGCTTTTCCGGATGCAGGCGGCCGAACGGCCGGAAAAAATTGTTGTCCCGTGCCGCCGCAAAGGGAACCCGCGAGTAGCCGAGCAGGACAGAAAAGACCGAGGCGAAGGCTGTCCACACAATCAGCAGGGCCATCAGCAGCCCCGCCCAGCGTCCGTAAAGCCGCTGCATCAGCACCGCGACTACGGAGGCGTGCAGTGCGCCCGTGTCGTGGGCAAACTGCGTTGCGGGAATTACGCGCAGCACACTAACGTTCAGGAAGACGTAGAGCAGCGCCACAATGACAATCGAGAGCACAATGGCGCGCGGAATGACGCGCCGTGGATCGCGCACCTCCCCAGCCAGAAAGCAAATGTTGTAATAGCCGCCGTAGTTGTACATGGCGATCAGCAGGCCGGTGCCAAAGCCAGCGGTGCCGATGGCTCCGCCCGTGGTCCCGCCCCGGGCTGCGTGGTGAAACTGGAAAATTCCGGAGGCGATGACCCAGAGCAGCGCAAAAACCACGCCCACCGAAAGCACGCGCGAGATGCGCCCCACCGTCTGGATGCCGGTATAGATCAGCACTGTCGCCAGCCCGCAGGCTGCCATGGCGACCAGGGTGGCGCCCGTGAGGTGCATCGTATGCATGCCGAGATGCATCCGGTAAATGGGAACAGAAAGCCCCGGCGCCACGTAGCTCGCGTAGTTGGCCAGCCCAACGGCGCCCGAAGCGGTCGACAATGGTGCGCTGAA
This sequence comes from Acidobacteriota bacterium, assembly GCA_021846065.1. Next base: position 2,432 of record JAJZCP010000145.1, on the reverse strand, counting down.
GAGCAGCTGCCAGATGAACAAAAACGAGAGGAGACGCCCCCAGCGCTGCGGGCCGTAAAGCTGATTCAGATATAGATAGCTGCCGCCAGACTCCGGAAAGCGCGTGCCCAGCTCCGCCCAGATCATGCCATCGCACAGAGCCAGTAGCGCGCCGCATATCCAGCCGACGATGGCGAGCCTGCCGAGGGCGGCCACCATCAGCGGCAGAGTAATAAACGGACCCACGCCCACCATGTTCAACACGTTCAGATTGATCGCGGTTTTCAGGCCGATGGCGCGAACCAGGTGGGGCGGATCGTCGTGTCCGGCTTCCTCGGCTGTCATAGCGGTTTCCCGGTCCATTGCGCGATCCGTTTTAAGATGAGGAAGCCCAGCAGCCTCTATCTTGCCATGATTGAAAGGAACCAATGAGAGCTTGTTGCTTGCGCAGAACGATTGGAGCCACAGCCGTCACCTTGGCCGCGGTTACAACCAGTCTTACGACGATGGCGCAAAATGCTCCCGTCAGCCCGGCCGTCAATGCACGGCCGCTTGCGATCAACCAGGGCGCGGCCGGCCTGTGGCAGGATCTTGTCCGCCTGCACACGCGAGCCAGTCTCATCATGTTCACGGCGCATCCTGACGATGAGGATGGAGGCCTGCTGGCGTACGAAAGCCGCGCGGTGGGCGCAGAGACCACCCTCTTCACGCTGAATCGCGGCGAGGGCGGCCAGAATGTTATGTCCGCCAATTTCTGGGATCCGCTGGGCCTGCTGCGGACGCAGGAATTAGTGAACGCGGACCGCTATTACGGCGCGCATCAGTATTTCTCCAGCGTGGCCGATTTTGGCTTTACCAAGACCAAGGCCGAGGCTCTCCAAAAATGGGGCTATGACCGGGTGCTCTACGACTCCGTCCGCATTGTGCGGATGGTCCGTCCGCTGGTGGTGACTTCCGTCTTTTCAGGCAACGTCGCCGATGGTCATGGCCAGCATCAGGTAGCCGGGCAGATGGCGCAGGAGGTGTTCCGTGCTGCTGCCGATCCGACGGTGTTCCCCGATCAGATTCACGCCGGTCTGCGGCCGTGGGCGCCCCTTAAGGTGTATGCGCGGCAGCCCTTCGCTCCGGTCACGGAGAAGGGTGTGTATGACTACGCCACAGGAAACTGGGCTCCTGCGCGGTTTCGCAACTACGTGGATCACACCTGGATTGACGGCAAGCCTTCGGCTACGGTCGAGGTGCCGGAGGGCCAGTGGATTCCAGCGATTGGAAACTCCGGGATTCAAATCGGCCGACAGGGCTTGAATAATCAGAAGTCGCAGAACGGCGGCATTGCAATCCCAGAACCGGGACCGGCGGAAACGGGCTACCATCGCTACGCATCTCGCGTTAGTGCGCCGCCTCGGGAAAACTCATTCTTCGACGGCATCGATATTTCCCTCGAAGGCATCGCGGACTACGCTCCCTCCGCTTCGGCTCAGCCTCTGCGCACCCGATTGGCGGCGATTGACGCGGCCGTGACCGGTGCCATGCGCGACTATCGCGCGGGCGAGCCAGAACAGATTGCGCCCCGCCTGGCGCACGGCCTGTCACTCACAAACGCTCTGGTGGCGCAGGTGCAATCTTCCAGCCTGCCGGAGGATGCGCGGTACAACATTCTGCATGAGCTTGGCGTGAAGCAGCGGCAATTCAATCACGCGCTGGCGGACGCGCTGGGTCTCAGTCTGGCCGCTGTGGTTGCACCGAAGACTCCCCAGCCCTCCTTTGGCTTCTTCCACGGGGGCGCGGAGACATTTCGGACCGCGATTCCCGGACAGCAGTTTGCCGTGCGCGTCCATCTGGCCAACCAGGGCTCGGATGCGGTTCAGGTACAGTCGGTAAAGCTCACGACAAATCCTGACAAAGACTGGACGCTTGCTGCAGATGACAGTGCTGCCCCGGCGGCTTTGACTGCCGGAGAGGCGCGCGATCTGCGATTTTCTGTGACCGTGCCTGCGGATGCGACCGTGACGCAGCCATACTTCAGCCGCCCCAGCATTGAGCAGCCCTACTACAACATCAGCAACCAAAAGTACCTGGGCCTGCCTTTCATGCCGTACCCCTTGTCGGCGCGCGCCGTGCTCACCTATCAGGACGTCGCCATCACTTTAGCGCAGGTCGTTCAAACGGTGCAGCGCGTGGAGGGTACCGGCCCGGTTGAGAATCCGCTGACCGTCTCACCCGCGATCTCGATCTGGGTAGCGCCGCGCAAGGGCATCATTCCGTTCGATAAGAGATCTGTGCCTCTCACGGTTACAATCCGCAGCCAGGTGAAAGGGACTGCGGAAGGAACGGTGCGCCTGCATCTGCCGGACGGATGGAAGGTGATCCCCGCCGAGGCAGCGTTCCGCGCTACGGGTGAGGGAAGCGAGCAGTCCATCGACTTCCAGGTGCTGCCGCTCGGCGCGATCAGC
>JAJZCP010000144.1 GCA_021846065.1 Acidobacteriota bacterium | reverse complement strand
GGGTGCTTCGCAGTTTTCTGTCGCCAGTCTGTTTTTTGCAGAGACGGCCTTGCTCTCTTTGCTGAGCGGTGCATTGGGGTATCTGCTGGGTTCGCTGCTGGCCGCGCGTGTGGGCTGGGAAATCTTTCACAGCACCATCGCATTCAACCCCGTGCTGCTGCCCGCAGCGCTGGGCATGGCGCTGCTGGTTTCCATCGCTGGTGGCGCGCCTTCCGTGCTGCGCACGTTGGGCATGCAACCGGCAGCCGTGCTGCGGGAGGATGGATGAAGCGCGCGCAATTTTCGCTGGGATACATCGTTCGCCGCAGTCTGGTGCATCGGCGCGTGCGTTCTTTGGCCGCGCTGCTGGCGCTTACCGTCAGCGCCGCGGTAGCCACAACGCTGCTCACGCTGTACGTCTCTCTGAACCGGCAACTACATCAACAATTCCGCGCCTTTGGTGCCAACATTGTGCTCACCGCCCCGGATGGCTCCACGCTGCCGTCGGAAACTCTGGCCACAGTGCGCGCCATCGCCGGGCCGGAGAGCCGCATCGTTCCCTTCGCCTATGCGGTGGCGCAAACCGCTGATGGCGCGCCCATCGTAGTGGCGGGCACGGACTTCGCTGCCGCGCGCGCCATGGATTCCTGGTGGCAGGTGAGCCGCTGGCCGGATGCAACGACAGCAACTCCCAGCAGTCCCGTTGCCGCCATAGTGGGCACGCACGCGCAAGGTTTTTTGCACGGCGATGATTTTCCACTCACCTACAACGGCCACACGCTTGCCCTGCATACAGAGGCAACCTTGCGCACGGGCGCAGCCGAGGACAGCCGCATTTTCATTCCACTCGCAGCCTTCACCGCATGGACAGGCCAGAGCGCATCGACGTTGGAGATCCAAGCGCCGGGCAGCGCTGCACAGGTGGAAGATCTATTGCAGCGCCTGCGCGCAGCCTTGCCGGGCGTGCAGGTGCACGCTGTGCGGCAATTGGTCGAGAGCGAAGGCCGCATCGTGGATCGCACGCGCTCGCTCATGCTCAGCTCGCTGGTGCTGATCGCGCTGACGGTGGGTATTTGCGTGCTCGCCACGCTGACTGCTTCTGTGTTGGAGCGGCGGCGCGACTTCGCCATCATGAAAGCCCTCGGCTCCACGCAGCATCAAGTGGCGCTGCTCTTTTTACTGGAGGCGGCGCTGCTGGCGCTGGCCGGAGCTGCGGCAGGCTATCTGCTCGGCAGCCTCTGCGCCTTCGGCATCGGCGCGTGGAACTTTCACGCCACGATTCCGCCGCTGTGGCAGGCTGCACCCGCAGTGCTGCTGCTCAATCTTTTTGTTGCGCTGCTGGCGGCTGGCCTGCCCATGCGCATTCTGCGTACCATGGAACCAGCAACGCTCCTGCGAGGCGAATAACGTTGGCCACGATACTCCAATCCGCTGTCGGTTCCGAGGCACTTATCCACTTGCACGGCTTGACGCGCGAATACGCCAGCCGCGCCGGGGCCGTGCGCGCGCTCGATCAAGTTACGCTCACCATCGAACGCGGCGAGTGGGTCGCCGTCATGGGGCCGTCCGGCTCCGGCAAATCCACGCTGGTCAACATTCTTGGCTGTCTGGATCAACCCACTCACGGCAGCGTGCGCATCGCCGGCACAGATGTGCATCAACTGAGTCGGCAGGAGCTGGACCGCTTTCGCGCCGAGACCATCGGCTTCATCTTTCAGCAATTTCATCTGATCCCGTACCTGACCGCGCTGGAAAATATTCTGTTGGCCCAGTACTTCCACAGCATGACGGATGAGGACGAAGCACGCCGAGCGCTGGCTTCGGTTGGATTAGGTGACCGCGCCACGCATCTGCCCAGCCAGTTGAGCGGCGGAGAACAGCAGCGCGTCTGCATCGCGCGCGCGCTCATCAATCAGCCACCGATTCTGCTGGCCGATGAGCCGACCGGCAATCTGGACGCGGCCAATCAGGAGATCGTGCAAGAGCACCTGCGCACGCTGCACCGCGCCGGGCACACCATTGTGATGGTCACGCATGACCCGGAGATGGCCTCCCTCGCCGACCGCACCGTTGAGCTGCACCACGGGCGCATCGCCGCCGAACGGCGCACCGACTTGACCGCACAAAAATAAAATTGGAAACAGGGCTTCCAGCAGAAGCGCGTTGGGGCGCGCATCAATAGATGTGGAAGTCCACCTCAATGTCGATTTCGACGGCGACTGCATTGCCGTGGAATCTAGCCGGTTTGAATCGGTACTGCTTCACAGCCTCGATGGCTTTTTCATCCAAGCCCATGCCTAATGCGCGCAGCACTTGGATGTTCTGCGGCATTCCATTTGTATCCACGATAAGAGAAACCACGCTGGTGCCTTGGAATTTTGCCTTGCGCGCTTCGTCAGAAAATTCTGGATCGACAGAATAGATCAGCTTGGGTGGCATCACGCCATTGCCCACGTGCATCACGCCGCCGCCGTAACCGCCGCCCTCACCGGGGCCAACGCCAGCACCGGTGCCCGAACCAACGCCACCGCTATGTCCAGAGCCAATGCCACTCTGCGTGCCCGTACCGTTCGACGCCGGCCCGCGCACGGTCGTCGTCGGATCGCCCAGGTTCGGCATGTTGGCATTCGGCAACTGCACCTCTTGCGGCACAACCACCGTAGGCGCAACGGCCAGCTTGGGATGATCGTTGCGAATAATTTCTTCAGGCGGAACGAACTGTGTTTTGGCGATCTGCGGCAGCTTGCCTTTCGAGGCCATCAATAAATCGTGATCGCCGCCACCACCGCCGCCGCCCATCTCACCCAACATCTTGGGGGAGAATGGCAGAAACGGCGTTACCGTGGAAACCTTGATTGGAGGCGGCTGCACCACAGCGCTCTTGGGATGCCAGAGAGCAAAGATGATAATCGCGGCCAGAATGGCCACATGCACGCCGCCAGCGATCAGGCTGGCCTGGCGATCGCGTGGCACGGCCAGAATGTCGCGCACGGCGACCTCGTGCGATTGCAACTCCAGCGGTGGCAGCTTGGTTGGGAAGTAGACATCGCGCAGGTCGTGCCAAATCTCGGCCCACAATGGCTCTTGCGCCAGCGGATCGACCACGGGTACGGGTTTGGATTGCAACTCCAGCGGCGGCAGCTTGGGTGGAAAGATCGCGTCGTGCAGATTCGTGTAGAGCGCCCGCACATAGGACGGCTCCCGGCCAATCTGACTCCACAACGGCGTCTCTTCGGATTCCACGCTGGCAATCTCCGTCTCCGGATCCAGCAAAACCTGATTCGGCATTCGCTTTGCCTGTGCCCTGTCTGCCCTTGCCGGAATAATGGATCGTTCTGGCTTGCACGGCAGAGCCTTTGCAATAGAATTGGCGGCCCTGCAAACGCACGGCACGAGTGTCTATAGTTTACCGGTTTGCATGGAGGCTGGCTGGCCTCAGCGCGTGTCCGTGTTTCGCTCTGACTCCACGCGCAACACACGCGCCAGCGCGAAGCCATCGTAGCCCTTGCTGCCGACGGTTTGCAGAATTGTGGAACTGAGCCGTGGATAATTTGCGCTGGATTCCGCGGCCAGCATGGCGTTGAAGCGGTGTGCTCCCCGTACCGATGCGTCCGCAGTCTCAGCTTGGAGAATCTCGCCGTCGCGCACGACGTTGTCGGCAACGATGACCGTCCCCACACGCGCCAGACGCAGCGCCCAAGCGAGATAGTCCGGGTACCCATCCTTGTTGGCATCGAGAAAGATCAAGTCGAAAGGGCCACGGCCTTCCGCTGCGATTTGCGGCAGCGTGTCCAACGCCGCACCTTCGCGCACTTCGATTTTCTCTGCAAAGCCAGCGCGGGCAAAGTTGGCGCGTGCGACCTCAGCGTGTTTGGCAGAAAACTCCAACGTCAGAATGCGGCCATTCGGCGGCAGGGCGCGAGCCAGCCACAAGGTGCTGTAGCCGCCGAGGGTGCCAATCTCTAAAATGTTGCGTGCGCCGGAGATTTGCGCGAGCAGACAGAGCAGCTTGCCCTGCGATGGCGTCACGCTGATCGGGGGCAGCCCAGCCTGATTCGAAGCCGCCAGCGCGGACTCCAATACAGCATCGCTGGCAAACAGCAGACCATCGATGTAGGCATCGACGGCTGTCCAAAGCTCTTGTGCGGTCTGGCTCATGGCGTTTTAATGCGATGCAGATTCTTTGGTGGACGGATCGTCTTTCGGCGTCTCCGTAAAGATGGGGTTGACGCCGCGAATGGCCTCCAGCAGCAGCAGGCACGCGCCGGTCACGATGCAGGAGTCGGCCACGTTGAAGTCAGGATAGTGATAGCCCCAATGGCTGAAGGCAAGAAAATCAATGACGAAATGATAGGAGAGCCGATCGTAGAGATTGCCGATGGCTCCGCCGAGGATCATGGCCAGCGCAACGCTGGTGATGGAGATGCGACGACCCACATTCCAGAAAAGCGCAAAGACGGCGGCTATGGCAAAGACCGAAAATGCGATGAGCAGCCAGCGCACTGTTTCGGGCGAGCGTGTGTCCTCCAGAAAGCTGAAGGCCGCGCCATTGTTGTAGACATGCGTCAGATGAAACCAGCCGGGGATGACGGCGACCACATCGCTCGGTTTCACGTGGCGCAGAATCCAAAGTTTGGTGATGCGGTCGAGCACAAAGACCACGGCGGTGATCAGCAGCAGCGGCAGGCGCCAATCGTGGGAGGAGCGGTGTTCAGGGGTCATTCGGCAATCTCCGTCTGCGCGGCTGCGGCAGATTCTGCGGGTTCTGTGGCGATTTTCATCTCGGCCAACGCGGCCAGGCAACGATCACAAAGCGTGGGCTGTTGTGTGTCCAAGCCGACATAGCGCGAGTAGTTCCAGCAGCGCTCGCACTTGCTGCCATCGGCGGGCAGCGGCGTCACGCGAACCGCGTCGCCGTGGAGATTCCTCACGACACGCTCACGGTGCTCACGGGCGTCTCCGGCTCTGGTAAATCCTCGCTCGCCTTTGACACCATTTACGCGGAGTGCCAGCGCCGCTACGTGGAATCGCTCTCGGCTTATG
>JAJZCP010000143.1 GCA_021846065.1 Acidobacteriota bacterium | reverse complement strand
CACGCCGCCGTCGATCTCTCCTGGTCGCCCGATACATCCGCCGACTTCGGCGGCTATCGTGTGTACCGCCGCGAACTGCATCCCACGCCCGGACCGGAAATACGCGTCGCTCCAGCTCCCGCAGGACCGCCGCTGCTGGCGCCCGCCTTTCATGACGCTACCGTCTCAGCGGGCGCGGAGTATCGGTACCACGTGACAGCGGTCAATGCCGCTGGTGTCGAGGGGCCACCGTCGTCGGGGGCGACGGCAGATTTATCCTCCGCCAACCCATCCGCCGAAGACGGCAAACCGGAGCAGCCTCGATGAAGACCCTCGCCTCTCCGGGAACGTGGGTGGAAGTGGAGCGCCGTCTCCGAAGCGTGCAGCCCTCCGACAGTCCCCGGTGGGGCGTTATGAGCGCGCCGCAAATGATCCGTCATCTGCGGGACGCGCTGCGGCTGCCGCTGGGAGAGCTGACAGTGGAGCCCGCGAGCCTGGGTATTCCGCGGCCCGTGCTCAAGGTCCTGGCGCTCTCTGTCCCACTGCGCTGGCGAAAAAATATTCCCACTGCGGCCGTCTTTGACCAAAGCCGGAAAGCGCCACCATCGACCCCCTTTGCGGACGACGTCGAGGAACTGCTGGCGGTGACGCAGCAATTTTTGAACGATCCGCTGACGGGAAGATCGCATCCATATTTTGGATTGCTCACGCGTCAGGAGTGGATGCGATGGGCGTGGCTGCACACAGATCATCATCTCCGCCAGTTCGGGCATTGAAGCAGAAGAGCCGTGCGCGGCGGCGGACGTAGCAGCGGCTGGATCGCTACAATCGAAATTTGCACCGCGAGAATGTTTTCCAGGGAGTGCAGGCCGTATGCAATATTGCCGATTTGAAACGCCGCAGGGACCACAGTACGGAGAGATCACGCTGCGCGGCGGCGAGCTGTGGATGACCCGCGTCATTGCTCCTCCGCCGGAGGACTGGTCGGTCGTCCACCTGGAGAAGGATCTGCCGGCGCAGCCCGTGGCACAGCTCAAGCTGCTGGCGCCGGTGACTCCTTCAAAAATTGTCTGCATCGGCCGGAACTACCGCGACCATGCGGCGGAACTTGGCAATGATGTTCCCAAGGAGCCGCTGCTGTTTTTGAAAGCGCCTTCGGCCCTGCTGGCGCCGGGCGACTCCATCCGCATCCCGGCTCTATCGCAGCGCGTGGACTTCGAAGGGGAGCTGGGCATTGTGATCGGCCGCTCGTGCCGCAAACTGGCAGCGGACGCGGATGTGCATCCCTATATTCGCGGCTATACGATTGTGAACGACGTGACCGCCCGCGATCTGCAGAAAACGGACGGGCAATGGTCGCGTGCCAAGGGGTTCGACACCTTCTGTCCGGTGGGACCGTGGATCAGTTCGGACTTCGACGTGACGGCAGCCAGCGTTGTAACACGGTTAAATGGCGAAGAGAAACAGCACGGCGCCACCAGCGATCTGATCTTCGACATCCCCACGCTAATTCGCTACATTTCGCAGGCCATGACGCTGTGCCCCGGCGATCTGATTGCAACCGGGACACCGGCGGGCGTCGGTCCGATGAAACCCGGCGATAAAGTTGCCGTTGCAATCTCCGGGCTGGGAGTTCTGGAGAACCCGGTCGCGGCCGATTAACCAGGCGTTCATGCATCACAACCCCTGTGGATTTCCGGGGTTCAATCGTCACAGACTTTTGGCGGGCGGGTCCTGTACCGTTGCAGTCAGCCGCAGACCCTCCCCCCACTCCTTCCCCTTGCGGCCCTGAAGAGGCAAGCTGTAGATGCATATTACGGTTCTGATCATTGAGGCTGAACAGCCAGAGGGCTTGTCGGCCCGCAAACTCATTCTCGAAAGCTCCAAGCAGAATGTAATCACCGCTTACAACGGAAACGAAGGGGTGCAGCTTTTCCGCCGTTTCCCAGCCGTAGACGCGGTGGTGGTCCACGTCAACGTCTCCGATCAGCCGTTTGAAGAAGTAGTCGGGAAGATTCGTCAGATTCGCCCGGAAGTTCCTGTGATTGCGCTCTCCCCGGTCGGGCCGGTGCAGCTGAAGGGGGTGGATTACGTACTGCCGAGCCACCAACCGCAGGCGCTGATGGCGCTGCTCGCCGAAAAATTTCACGCCTCCACCACAAATTAGCTGCAGATTCTTTGCTTCGGCATTCCGGCGACTCTCTGGCGCGGGCGACGGGTGTGCGCTGACGCGCCTGCAGGGTAGCGCGCTCAGCTTCCCGCGGCTTCCGTAACCTATCCTCCCCTCCGGCATCTAAAATATAAGCAGGGCTAGCGTCACCCGGCGCGCCCCGGAGGGAATGATGGCTAAGACACAATTAGATCAGCTTCGCGCCATGACAACGATCGTCGCCGACACCGGAGACATTCAGGAGATTGAGCGGGTGAAGCCGCAGGATGCGACCACCAATCCTTCCCTGATCACCGCGGCGACCCAGTTGCCGCAGTATCAGCCGATTATGGATAGCGTGTTGCTCGACGCAAAGAAAGAGCTGGGCGCAAACGCCGACGACAAGCAGGTGGCGAACCTCGCCTTCAAACGGCTGGCGGTCGAATTTGGCAAACGCATTCTGAAAGTAGTCCCTGGCCGCGTTTCGACCGAGGTGGATGCCCGCCTGTCCTACGACACCGCGAAGACCGTCGAGCAGGCGCACGAGATCATCGCGCAGTATGAGAAAGCCGGTATCTCGCGCGAGCGGGTGCTGATCAAGATTGCGTCAACCTGGCAGGGAATGCGCGCCGCCGAACAACTGGAGCGCGAGGGTATTCACTGCAACATGACGCTGCTGTTCGGCATGCATCAGGCCGTGGCCGCCGCCGAGGCCAAGGTCACGCTGATTTCGCCGTTCGTCGGGCGCATCCTGGACTGGTACAAGAAGGACACCGGGAAGGATTACAAAGGCGCCGATGATCCCGGCGTGCAATCGGTGACGCGGATTTACAACTATTTCAAGAAGTTCGGTCACAAGACGGTCGTCATGGGCGCCAGCTTCCGCAATATTGGCGAAATTCAAGAGCTGGCGGGCTGCGATCTGCTGACTATCTCGCCCAAGCTGCTGGATGAGCTGGCCGCAAACCCGAATGACCTGCCCCGCAAGCTCGACCCTGAAAAGGCGAAGAGCATGACCATCGAGAAGATCTCCATCGACGAAGCGACGTTCGAAAAAATGCACGCGGCGGATCGCATGGCACACGACAAGCTGAAGGAAGGCATCGAGGGCTTTTCCGAAGCGCTGGAAAAGCTGGAAAAGGCGCTGGCGAAACGCCTGGCCGAGTTGGAAGCGGGCAAGCAGGAAACCGTCGGCGCAGCGCGGTAGGCTGCAGGCGGAGAAGCCAAAGCAGATCCCCTGGCGGGGATGACAAAAAGAAAAGTAAGGGCAAAAGAAGGCTGCGAGGGTGATCCCCTTTCAGCCTTCTTTTATTTTGTGCTGGAGCTCGGCAGGATCTCCTGGGCGGCTGCGCTGAGCCGCTGCCAGATTTGATCCATCCACGCGCGATGCTCCGGCTTCATCAGGACGGAACGCAGGCATGTGACGGTGTCGGCTTCCGGCGCCTCCGGCCAGACGCCCGGAAACATGGCCACCGGGAGCTGCACCAGCGCCAGATGCAGGTCACGCCGTGCCGCCGCGTCAAAGATCTTGCGCGCGCGTTCTGAGCTCTCAGCGACGGAAGCGCCGCGCACTGCCCAGACGACGATGTCGAGCTCCGGAGGGATCGGCGCGACGAAGGCATCTGCCGCGGACAGGCGCTGATGCAGATCGAGGGCTGCGGCACGGCAGTCTTCCAGCATGGCAGCAAATTCCCCGCCCCGCATTAGCGGCAGCAGCCGCTGCGTGGCCCACAGCGCAACCGCTGAAGCGCCAGCCCGCGAGCACTCCAGGCTGATCTCGCCCAAATGCAAATCCTGCGAAGTGAAATACGTGTACGGCGAGTCGTGCTTATAAAAGCGGCCCACGGACGGATCGCGAAACAGAATGCAGCCGCAGCCATAAGGCTGCAGCCCGTGTTTATGCGGGTCGATGACGACGGAATCCGCATCGCCGACCACATCGAAAGCGGCGCGCGCTTCCGCTCCCAGCGTGGCCGTCAGGCCAAAGTAGCCGCCGTAGGCTGCATCGACGTGCAGGCGGAATCCGTAGCGTTCGCGCAACGCTAAAATCTCCGGCAGCGGATCGATGGCGCCGAGCGCCGTGGTGCCCAGCGTTGCGACCACGGTGCTGACATCGCCGCGCTGCAGCCGCTGCTCAAGGTGTGGCATGGAAAGCCGCCCGTGCGTGTCGGCGGGGACCGGCTCAAACGGCAGCCGCAGCACGGCGCTGATGCGGGCGTGGGTGTAGTGGGCCTGCTCCGAGGCAAGGATAGTTTTGTGCGGTTCAAGCTGACCGGCAACCCAAAGCGCCTCAAGATTCGCGAAGGTGCCGCCGCTGGTCAGATGGCCCAGGTGTTTCGTCCAGCCGAACATGTGGGCGATCTCCGCGACCGCTTCGATCTCCATCCGCGAGCTGGCGCGGCCGCCATCGCGGGCATGGTTGTTGGGGTTGATCCAGGTGGCCAGAGTGTAGGCCGCGCGCGCCACCGGGTGGGGCGTCTTCAGCATCTGCCCGGCGTACAGCGGATGAAAGTAGGGGAAATTATCCTGCAGACGCAGCGCTGCCTCGGCCAGCACGGCACGGCTGCGTTCCGCGTGGCCTGCGGCTGGGCGCCAGGCGGGCAGGCCGGCGAAACCCTCCGCCAGCCGCTCGACAGCCTCTTCCAGCCAGGCCATGGAATCCGTCTCAAAGGTCATGAAGCTCCTGAAATTCGGTCGAATTGCGCAAAGCTATGCATTTTTTGCTTGATACTGGGTAAATTCTGCTAAACTGTGTCTGCGTTCGAATAGAACCGAGCAGTTGTAGATTTTGCTCATACCGTGCAAGTTTCTGCTTGAGGTCGCTCCGATTCCCTTCAACGTAATTCATCACTATAGGAAATAAGCTCCAATGGAACAAGGAACAGTAAAGTGGTT
>JAJZCP010000142.1 GCA_021846065.1 Acidobacteriota bacterium | reverse complement strand
GAATAACAACAGGAAGGGCAAAGGCAAAAGCAAGGGCAACGGCAAAGGCAACGGCAAAAGCAAGGGCAAGGGCAAAGGCAAAAGAAGAAGCAGATTCCCTGCGGGAATGACAACAAGAAGGGCAAAGACAACAGCAAGGGCAACGGCAAAGGCAAAGGGTGGGGCGACAACCGAACGCGGTTTTTTCGAACGCAGTTTCCGGGGCGCGGTTTTCCGGGCGTAGGGTTACGGGCGCTGGTTGAGCAGGTGGATCGACTCCAGGAGCACGTCGCCGGCGATGGTGAGGCTGTGCGCGCTGATCTTGTCCATGGTGTCTTCAGCGGTGTGATGGTAGCCGTCTGGCTGCTGTGGGGTGTGCGGTCCGTAGTCGCTGTCGATGATGTCTACGGATGGGACGCCGCGCTGGAGAAAAGGATCGTGATCGTCTTCTTCGGCGCCCTGGGTCTTGTAAAAGTAACGCGCGTGGCCGGTGATGCGCGCGGCCTGGCCGACGAGATCGGAGAGCCACTGGGTGGAGGTGGTGTCGCGCATGATGTCGAGGTCCTTGTCGCCGAGCATGTCGGTGAGCAGGAAGGCGCGGATGCGCGGGAGGGTGCCGTCCAGCGCCCATTTGGCGGCGAGGTGACGACTGCCGTAGGTGTGGTCTTCCCCCTGCCAGCTTTGCATGGCTTCTTCGCCGTCCAGGAAGACGAGCCAGACGCTGTCGCCGTCGAGTTTTCCGCCGGTCATGCGGGCGCGGAGTTCGTTGGCCATCTCGATGAGCAGTCCGGTGGTGGAGCCGCCGTCGTTGGCTCCGACGAAGTGGATATTGCGCAGCGGATATTTGGTTTCATAGTGCGTGGCGAGGACGATGATGCCGGGTTTGCGGCCCGGAAAGCGCACGATGAAGTTGCGCATGGGAATGGGGCCAATCGCGGTGTTGGCCGTGAAGGCGTCTTCTTCGAGATTGTCCTGACGGAACTGGGCGCGGAGGAAGGCTTCCGCCCTGGCGTGGCCGGGGCTGAGGCACCAGCGCGGACCGATGGCGACAAACTGACGCGCGTAGTCCAGGGCGCGGTCGCCGCGAAAATGCTCCTGCGCTGAGGCGACAGAAGCAAGAAGGAACAGGAGACCAAACAAGGACAGCAGACGCAGGCGACTCATGCGGATTTTTCCTTTGCTTTGCCGCGCATCGGGTGAACCCACCAGGCGACGGCGATGCTGATGAGATAAAGCAGCAGCATGGGAATGGCGAAGGCGAACTGGGTGGGAATGTCGGGCGACGGGGTGATGATCTCCACAATGATGAAGATGATCAGAATGGCGTAGCGGATGTTTTTCCAGAGGAAACGCGGGCTGACGATGCCGAACATGGCGAGAAAAAAGATGACGACGGGCAGCTCAAAGGTGGCTCCCATGCCGAGGATGAGCGAGAAGAAGAAGCTGGTGTACTCCTCGACGCTGATGATGGGATGGACGCCGAGGTTGTGGCTGAGATCGATGATGAGGAACTTGAGCATGCCCGGAAAGACGAAGAAATATCCGAGCAAAGCGCCGCTGAAAAAGAGGCCGATGGCAGAGGCCATGAAGGGAATGACGAAACGCTTTTCGCGCTGATAAAGGCCGGGTGCGATGAAGAGCCAGACCTGAAAAAGGATGTATGGCGAGGCCAGGAGGACGGCACCGACAAGCGGAATCTGGATGTAGCGCAGATTGACGAGATCGGCGGGGTGCGTGAAGTTGAGTTGGATGCCGATATGCGTCAACGGCGCCTGCATCAGGCTGTATAACTGCGGCGCGAAGACGACGGCGACCAGGTAACCGAGAACCAGCGCAACAGCGGAGTGAATGAGACGACGGCGCAGCTCGTCGAGATGCTCGAAGAGGCTCATGCCCGGCAGGTCGGCGCGCTCGGAGACGGCGGCTTTGGCGCGGTCGAAGATGTCTGGACCGGAGTTGGCGCTATCCATTTTGCTCCTGCGGCTGCGCTGAGGTTGGTTCGGGAAGGTGGCTCACCTCTGGCTGCTGGCTCGTTCCTGGCTCTGGAATTGACGTCGGAATCGACTCCGGAATCGCCGACTCTGCCAGAGCGGAGGCCGAGGCGGGATCTGCGGTCGGCACCAGACCGCGAAAGGCGCGCGGAACGACTCCACCCTGCGTGGGTGGCTGAATGGTTGGAAAGCTGACCGGACGCTCTGGTGTGGATGCAGATTCAAGAGCTTCCTTCTGCGCAGGCGATTTTGCTTCAGGGCTGGAAGAATCGGGACTGGAAGAATCGGGACTGGAAGAATCCGGACTGGAAGACGTTTCCGCGAGTGTCGGTTCCGGGATGGCATCTGTGGGGATGGCATCTGTGGGCATGGCGGCTGCGGCAAAGACCGGCACGGGCGGAGGCATGTGCGGAATCTCGGCGGTGGAGGCGGAAAGCTGGCGCTGGCGCTCGACCTCTTCGCTGATGCGCAGTTCCTCTTCCATCTGAAACTTGAAGTCGTTGGAGATTTTGCGGAACTCGTACATGAGCTTGCCGATCTGGCGGCCAATCTCCGGCAGGCGGCGCGGGCCGAAGATCATGAGCGCCAGCAGCATGAGCAGCATCGTGTCGGGGATGCCGATGCTGGCGGCAAAGACCGGGTGCGGGATGGAGGATGGCACAAAGATCACGATCAGAAGGCTCTACCTTGAAGAATGTACAACTTTGCTGGAGAAGAAAATGAAATCGTCAACCTCATGATACGCGTCGGGATTGGCTGATTCCAACCCAGATGCAGCACGAATTCTGATGGAATACGCGCCGGAGCGCCCGATGGATGCATTTCAGCGGAGAGACGGCCGCAGCAGGCGCTCTGCGGCCAGCCTTCCACTGAGCAGGGCACCCTGAATGGAGGGGCTGGCGACGTGATCGCCGCAGAGGACAAGGCCGCTGTCCACGGGCGCGGCGGGGATGGACGGCAGCACGGGAGTCATGGGCAGCGCGTGCTGGATGGGATAGCCGGCGACGACGCTCCAGCGCTGCACGGCATGGCCAAACCAGCGGCGCAGATGGGTGCGCGTCTCCTGCTCCAGCCGCTGCATGGCTTCGTCGGAGTCTGGCGCGGCGCCGACGACATTGGCGCAGATGAGATGAGCGCCGGGCGGCGCGTATTCGGGCGAAACCAGAGAGAGGACGGCGAGATGGTTGACCGGTCCGGCGGTGGGGCCGTCGCCGTTGAGCGCGATGACCGGCTCCTCCAACGGAGATTGCGTTGCGGCGTAATAGATTGTGGTGGTGCGGTTCCAGATGCGGGGCGGCGCAGCGCTGGCTGGCCGGAGCGAGGCGAGGAGCTGGCGCGTGTGTGGCTCTGGTGTGGCCAGAACGATGCGACGCGCGGGGATGGATTCGCCATCCGCCAGGTGCGCGAGCCAGTGATCGGCGCGCTGCTCCAGGCGCTCGATCGAACGGCCACAGGTCAGAGTATCGGCGGGCAAAGCCGCGGCAAGCTGCTGCGGCAGCGCCTGCATTCCCAGGCGTGGAAGCGCTGCATTGCCGGTGGCGAAGAGACGAAAAAGCCAGCGAAACCAGCGCGCAGAAGTGCTGAGATTGCGCTCCAGAAAAACTCCGCCGAAGAACGGAGCAAAAAAGCGGTCGAGAATTGCGGGCGAGAATCCGAAGTTGCGCAGAAAATCACGCGTGGACTGATCGATCTGCCCGTCCGGGACGCTGGGATCGAAGCGCAGCGCCTCACGACGAAGCCGAGCGATGGCCAGCTTATCCCTGAGTGGAACCACGGAGTCGAAGAGGAACGGAATGGCGCGCGTGGGTTCGCGGAAGGGATCAGCAAAACGATGGAAACGGCCACCCTGATAGACGAGCGCGCCGGGACGGAAAACGCAGAGGTCGAGCGCGGGGTAGTCGAAGGCCGTTTGCGCTTCCGGGTAAGCGGTGAGCAGAACCTGAAAGCCGCGATCCAGCCGAAAGCCATCGACGAGATCGGTGCGGACGCGACCGCCGGGCGCATCGGCTGCCTCCACCACTTGAACGTGAAGACCGCTGGCGGTGAGGCTGCGCGCGCACGCCAGACCGGCCAGGCCGGCGCCGACGACGAGTACATCGCAGGGGCTGGACGGCGCATGGGTGGAAGCGGGCTGGACAGGCATCGACTTGAGTATACGATGCGTGCGGTTGCCCGACGGCAGCGCGCAGCCTAAGATGATGGAGACGGTTTGAGGGGGTGAAGATGTCGCGAATTCGACGAGTGGAACGCAGCGAAGTTTCAGCGGAGATGGTGGCGCTGTATGACCAGATCTTTGCGCAGCGCGGCAATGTGCCGAATATGTTTCGCACGATGGCGCACCGCCCGGAGATCTTTCGCACGATGATGGCGCACTTTGCCGCCGTGCTGAATACAGGCACCGTTTCCACGGCGCTGAAGGAGCTGATCATTGTGCGCACCTCGCAGATCAACGAGACGCCGTATTGCCTGGCTTCGCATACTGCGCTGGCGCGCGGACTGGGCTGGACGGACGAACAGTTGACGCATCTGGCGGAGTGGCCGGAGCGGGCGGATTTTACGGCGGCGGAAAAGGCCGCGCTGAAGCTGGCCGAGACGGTGACACGCGATGCGCACGCGTTGAGTGAGGAGCAGTTTGCCGAACTGCGGGAGCATTTTTCCGAAGGCGAGATTGTGGAGTTGTTGTGCGCAATCGGCCTCTTCAACTACTTCAATCGCTTCAACAACGCGCTGCTGATGGAGCCGACGAAACCGGGCGAAGGTGGACCGGCGGCCACGGATGCAGAGCAGGAAGCATCCGTGAAGCTGGCCTGACGGGCGGCATTGCATGCAGCCGTTGCGCGGCGAGAGCCGCGCAACGGCTTTTTTGCTGCGCTCCCGCTGGTCGCGGGGTATCGGGTGAGAACGAGGGCGAGAAGCAGATTCCCTGCGGGAATGACAACAAGAAAAGCAAGGGCAACGGCAAAAGCAAGAGCAACGGCAACGGCAAAAGCAAAAGCAACGGCAAAAACAGAAGCAGATTCCCTTCGGGAATGACAACAAGAAAAGCAAGGGCAACGGCAAGAGCAAGGGCAACAGCAAC
>JAJZCP010000141.1 GCA_021846065.1 Acidobacteriota bacterium | reverse complement strand
CGTCTTCCGCAAAGGCCACACCCTCATGGTGGAGGTGCAGAGTTCGTGGTTTCCACTCTACGACCGCAATCCACAGACCTTTGTGCCGAATATCATGACCGCGCCGGCATCGGCGTACCAGAGGGCAACTGTCACCATCGTCAGTGACCCGAAGTATCCGTCGCGTCTACTGCTGCCGGTGATGCCCTAGCAGGCACAAAAGATCGCGCTGCGACGCGGATCACGTTACACTGGAAGTGTGACCGGTTCATGCGCCATTACGGCCCTTCTTTAGCGGCTCCCGCCGCCATACTGTTCTGCCGTGTCCCAATTCTGATCGCAATCGAATTGACCTATTTGCCAAGCGCGACCTGAGCGCGAGATCGCCCCAGAACAACCCACCCAAGGAAGCCCCATGTTTGATCGTCTGGAACAAATTGAAGCTCGTTACAACGAACTGGGCGAAATGCTCGCTCAGCCGGAAACGCAGCAGGATCGCGAAGCCTATCAGCGAGTGGCGAAGCAGCATCGCGACCTGGAAGAAACGGTGGAGATGTATCGGAGCTGGAAGCAGACCAGCCAGGCTCTGGCAGAAGCGCGTCAGATGCTGAGCGAGACGGACGCGGAACTGCGAGCGATGGCGGCGGATGAGATCAGCCTGCTGGAGCCAAAGCTGCCCGCAATCGAGGAAGCTTTGAAGATTCTGCTGCTGCCGAAAGATCCCAACGACGACAAAAACGTCATCGTGGAGATTCGTGCCGGCACAGGCGGCGATGAGGCTTCGCTTTTTGCCGCAGAGGTCTTTCGGATGTATGTGCGATTTGCGGAGCAGCACCGCTGGAAAGTGGAGATTCTGTCCAGTTCCGAATCTACAGTGGGAGGGCTGAAAGAGATCATCGCTTTGATCGAGGGCGACCGCGTCTATTCGCAGATGAAGTACGAAAGCGGCGTCCACCGCGTGCAGCGTGTGCCCGCAACCGAGACACAAGGGCGAGTGCATACCTCGGCGATTACGGTTGCAGTATTGCCGGAGGCCGAAGAGGTAGACATCAAAATTGAGGCGAAGGATCTGCGCATCGATACGTTTTGCTCGTCAGGACCGGGCGGACAAAGCGTCAATACGACGTACTCGGCGATTCGTATTACGCATCTGCCGACCAACACGGTGGTCAGCTGCCAGGATGAAAAATCGCAGATCAAGAATCGCGAGAAGGCGATGCGCGTCTTGCGTTCTCGCCTGTATGAAGTGGAGATGGAGCGTCAGCATCAGGCGCTGGCCAAAGAACGGAAACAGCAGGTGGGCACAGGCGACCGCAGCGAAAAGATTCGCACGTACAACTTTCCGCAGAATCGCCTGACCGACCATCGCATCGGACTCACGCTGCATCAACTGGATCTGATTATGGAAGGTCGTCTGCAACCGATCGTCGATGCGCTGATTGCTCATGGGCAGGCCGAGCAGTTGAAGGCAGATGCGGTTCATGCTGCCTGATCCGGAGCGCGCGAAAACGGTTCGCGCGCTGGCGCAAGAGGCGCAGAGTCGGCTGGCCGCCGGGCCACATCCGGAACGCGCTGCTCGCGATGCGGAACTGCTGCTGCGCCACGCACTGCATTGTGATGGTGCATGGCTCTTTGCCCATGCGGACGATTGCATCCCTGGCCATTGTGTGCAGCAGTTGGAGCCACTGCTTCGTCGCCGAATGGCCGGCGAACCGGTGCAATACATCCTGGGCGAGGTTGAGTTTTTTGGTCTAACTTTTTCTGTCCATCCTGCGGTGCTAATTCCACGCCCGGAGACTGAATTGCTGGTGGAACACGTGCTTGATTTTCTGCGTGGTCGCGGGCATCCACGCGTGTTGGATGTTGGCACCGGATCAGGGGCGATTGCTGTGGCGCTGGCTGCGGAGTGTCCTCAGGCGCGCTGCGTCGCGGTCGATCTTTCCTCCACCGCACTTTCCGTGGCTGCCGAAAACGCTTCACGTCACGGCGTGGCAGATCGGATTGAGTTTCACATCAGTGATCTGTTTTCCGCTGTGGGCGGAGAACGTTTTGACTGCATCGTCTCCAATCCGCCGTATGTGCCGCTCACAGACAAGGATTCGCTGGCGGTTGAAGTGCGAGACTACGAGCCGGAGTTGGCACTTTTCGCAGGCGAGGATGGTCTTGCCATCTATCGCCGCCTGATTCAGGCTGCTCCTGATTTTCTGACCCAGGAGGGGATGCTGGCGCTGGAGATCGGCTTTGGCCAGCGGGATTCGGTCGCTGCATTGCTGGCCGAAGCGAATTTTCAGAAGATAGCTTTTTTGTCCGATTACCAGCAGATTCCGCGCGTCGCAATCGCCAGGGAAGCTGATTTATGATTCTTCCTGAGCGCTGACGCATCGAATAAACAACTGCAACTGATCTGTTTTCCATTCACAAACTCATTTGATTTCGAGGTGTTTATGACAGCTTCACGAGGATATGCCGCTACCAGTGCGCAATCGCCACTCTCACCCTTTGCGTTCGAACGGCGCGAGCCGCTGCCAAGCGAAATTCTGATTGATATTCTCTATTGCGGTGTGTGTCACAGCGATCTGCATATGGCTCGCAATGAGTGGGGCCAGTCGATCTATCCGATGGTGCCCGGCCATGAGATTGTAGGTCGCGTGACCGCTGTGGGCATGGCTGCCACGAAGTTCAAAGTGGGCGACATTGCCGCCGTCGGCGTGATCGTCGATTCCTGCCGCGCGTGCGCTCCGTGCAAGGGCGGCGAAGAACACTATTGCGAGCAGGGTGCAACGCTGACCTATGCCGCAAAAGATCGCGTCGATGGCTCCATCACGATGGGCGGATACTCCAGCAATTATGTAGTGGATGAGCGCTTTGCACACACGGTTCCGGCAGGACTGGACCTGGCGGGAGTGGCTCCGCTGCTGTGCGCGGGCATTACGACCTACTCTCCGCTGCGCCACTGGAAGGTGGGGCCAGGCATGAAGGTTGGCATCGTCGGACTGGGTGGCCTGGGACACATGGGGTTGAAGTTTGCGCACTCCTTTGGCGCGCATGTGGTGCAGTTGACCACTTCGCTCAAGAAGAAAGACGACGCGCTGCGGCTGGGTGCAAACGAAGTGTTGCTGTCCACGGATGCCGCGGAGATGGCTCGCCACGCGCGCAGCTTCGACTTTATTCTGGACACTGCCTCGGCTCCGCATGATCTGCAACCGTATCTCACGCTGCTGAAACAGGACGGCACACTTGCGCTCGTCGGACTGCCGGAGAAGCCTCCTGCGGTCAGTGTTTTCTCGCTGATTACCAAACGACTGTCCATCGCGGGTTCGATGATTGGCGGGATGCCGGAGACGCAGGAGATGCTCGACTACTGCGGCAAGCACAAGATTACCGCCGATGTGGAAGTGATTCCCGTGCAGCAGATCAATGAATCGTTTGAGCGGATGCTCCGGCAGGATGTGAAGTATCGCTTTGTGCTGGACATGAAGACACTTTGAAAGAAGTTTACGCAAAGTCAATCGGAGTCAGCCATCGCGTTGGCTCCGATTGTTTTTTTGCGCTCACGCCTGCAACAGATTGGTGTAGATGGCCATGCCGGCCACGGCATCGACGCGCATCGCATGCAGAACATCAATCTCTTCCTGGTTGCGAATTCCTCCGGCTACAATCAGTCGGCGCACGGTATGGGCGCGTAACCTGCGCGCAACCTCCAGCGGAAATCCGGCAAGCAGGCCCTCGCCATCGATGTGCGTGTACAGATAGCCATCGACGAAAGGCTCGAGCGCGGCCATTGCCTCCTCTGCGGTGAGAGCAATGGATGTGGTCCAGCCCTTGATGGCGATTCGCCCGGCGCGTGAGTCGATGCCGGCCAGAAGGAATTCCGCTCCGATTTCGGTTGCCATCTCTTGCGCGAAGGCGGTGCGCACCGAGCCGCGCCCATTCTGCTCTGCAAACAAAGCGGAGCCGAGAATCACCTGGCGCGCGCCGGCAAGCAGCGCGCGCTGCGCCGCCTGAACGGAGCGAATGCCGCCGCCAACCTGCACGGGGAGTTGTCGCGCAATCCGCTCGACCAGTGCCGTGTTCTCACCTTTGCCCATCGCCGCATCGAGATCGATCAACTGGACGCGACGGTAGCCGCGAAAACGTTCTATCCAGTAGTCGATATCGTCGGAGGCAATACGGAGCCGCTCGCCCTGTTCCAGTTGCACAATACGCCCACCCATCAGATCAATTGAAGGAATCAGCATGGAAGCCTCACGGGAATCTGTTGCGCGGCAAGCTGCTCTTTCAGCGCGCGAGCGCTCGATACGCCAAAGTGAAAGATGCTGGCGGCGAGCGCGGCATCGGCGCATCCGTCAGTGAAAACCTGGCGGAAGTGCTCTACGGTGCCGGCGCCTCCGGAGGCGATTACGGGAATGTTGACCGCTCGGCTGACTGCCGCGGTGAGCGCACAATCGAAGCCGGCGCGCGTGCCGTCGGCATCCATCGAGGTGAGCAGAATCTCGCCTGCTCCGCGCAGCTCGGCCTCACGCGCCCAATCGACCACGGTTCGCCCCGCGTCGCGTCGGCCGCCGTGGGTGAAGACGCGCGCGGAACGCACAGCATCCTGCGCTTGCGCATCGCGGCGCGCATCAATGGCAATGACCACGGCCTGCGATCCGTATTCGGCGCCGATGGCCGAGATCAACTCGGGCGTCTGCAATGCGGCGGAGTTGAGGCTCACCTTGTCGGCACCTGCGTCAAAGACGGCTGCTGCATCGCTGAGCGTACGAATGCCACCGCCGACGGTGAAGGGAATGAAAAGCTGTTCAGCCGTTCGCCGCACCGTGTCGAGCAGCGTTGCGCGACCTTCGTGAGACGCTGTGATATCGAGCAGAACAATCTCGTCGGCACCGCCCGCGGCGTGGCGCAGCGCAAGCTCGGCAGGATCGCCGGCATCGATGATGTCCACGAACTGAACGCCTTTGACGACACGCCCGTCGCGAACATCGAGACACGCAATGATGCGTCGCGTCAACATGTGGACATCTCCAGAAAGTTTCTAAGAATTTTTAGTCCGACCACGCTGGATTTTTCCGGGTGGAACTGGACGCCGCA
>JAJZCP010000140.1 GCA_021846065.1 Acidobacteriota bacterium | reverse complement strand
TTCCCGATGTGAATTTTCGCCTGGCGCGCGAGTTAAAAAAACTGGGCGTTCCCGTCCTTTATTTTGTCAGCCCTCAACTCTGGGCCTGGAAGCAATACCGTGTCCGCTGGGTGCGAGAGCGCGTGAGCAAGATGCTCGTCATCTTTCCATTTGAGGAGAAATATTATCGCGAGCACGGGGTGGATGTGGAGTTTGTCGGTCACCCGCTCGCCGACCTTCCGCTGCCTTCGATCTCGCGCCAGGACTTTGCCAATCGGCACGGGCTGGATCCATCGAAAGAGTGGATAGGATTGCTGCCAGGCAGCCGCGCCAAGGAATTGCGCCACAACCTTCCGGTGATGATTGCAGCGGCCAATCTACTGGGAAAATCCTATGAATATGTCTTGCCGGCCGCCGCCACGCTCGATCCGGAATGGATCCAGATGATGGTCGCGCAAAGCCGTCCTGCGCAACACGGAGCGGGCGTTGCGATTCGCGTCGTGAAGGATGCACGCGCCACGCTGTACCACGCGCGTGCCAGCGTGGTGGCCAGCGGAACGGCCACGGTGGAAGCCGCGCTCATCGGGAATCCATTCATCGCGGTCTATCGACTGTCGAAATTCAGCTATGCGGTGGCCAGCAGGCTGGTCGATCTGCCGCATGTCGCCATGGCCAATCTGATTGCCGGAAAGCGCATCGTTCCCGAACTGATCCAGGAGGAATTCACGGCGGAAAGGGTCGCATCCTCACTTCAACCATTACTTGAAGAAAGCGATGCCAGGATGAACATGATCCGGGAGCTTGCCGGCGCTCGCAATGCGCTGCGCAGAGGCGCGGATGGCGGATTGGACGCGAAGAAAATGACCGCGATCGATCGCGCATCGGAGTGGGTCCTGCGTTTCTTGAATGGCGCCAGTTCCGCTTCCATGGCATCGCACCCCGAGCCACATGTGCATGTATGAGGACACTTCCAGTCGCGTGGAAATCTCGCCTGCTGTCCGGTCGAATGATTGGATTGCTTGCCTGCTCGATGATCGCGCCTCTCATTGCGGCGCAGGCAGGCCAGCCAGCTCAGAACGCGCGTGAAACTCCGCCCATCCGCATCCGCGGATACACCATCGATGTCACGCTCGATCCAGCGCTCCATTCCCTCGCGGCGAAAACGCGGGTCGATTTCACGGCGCTTGAAAATCTGCAGACGGTCTCGTTGCAATTGAATCCGGCGTTGCGCGTAACCGGCGTTGCGGATGACGCGGGAAATCGTCTGAGCGCTGCGTCCGGCAATGGACAGATCGTCGTCACGCCTGCCAGTCCCGTTGCCCAAGGGAGCGCCGCCGCATGGACCTTCGCGTACAGCGGAGCACTGGATGCTGGAACACATCCGGCCGCGGCTGCGAAGGCAGATGGTTCGGCGACATCTGGAAGCGCGGTTCCGCTGGCTTCGGTTGGAAATCCAGTCAGCTATCTGTTGTACGCGGCGCGGTGGTTTCCCATGGTGGGCTATGAAACGGACCGCTTCACAGCAACGCTGCACGTGCATGTGCCAGCGGGAGAACGCGTGTTCGGCAGCGGCTTGACCGGAACGCCCCACGCAGATGCAAACGGCCAGATGGTCTTTGATTTTCAATGGCCGCGTCCGGGATTTCCGGGGGCGATGACTGCCGGATTTCCCGGAACGATTGTCGCGGGAAAATTCCTGGAACCGGTCGCCGACGCTGGCTCCCAGGTGCGGGTGTATCGCATCGACCTCGGGGCGGCCGCGAAGACGCAGGCGCAGCAGCCCAGCGGCAAGGAAATCGCCGCAGCGGCAACTCGCCAATACAACGAGTTCACTTTGCAATTTGGACCGACGGAAACGGGACAGATGAACGTAGTCGAGTTGCCGGATGGGACCGTGCCCGCAGCCTGGGCGCCAGAGATTGCGGCCGTTGCGAGCAGGCAGATGGATGGCGACGATTCCTTCCGGTTGCTGGCGAATACCATCGCCCATCAGTGGTGGGGAAACCAGGTGAGCCCGGCGACACGGAGCGATGCGTGGATCACCCACGGGATGTGCCGCTATGCCGAGCTTGAATATCTCCGCCAGGCATCGAAGCCCGACGCGGTAGCCGACGCCATCTTCAATGTATCGGCCAGCGCGCTCGCATACAACAGTGTTCCCCTCGCGGACGTTGCGCGCTACGCCGAGTTTTCACCGGAGTTCCAGGCCATGACGTACGACAAGGGCGCGATGATCTTCCGCATGTTGCAGTGGCAGATTGGCGACGCGGCTTTTCAACAGACGCTGCGCGGCGTTCTTGCGCGCGTCACCATTTCTTCGGCGGAGCTGGAACAGATTGCCGAAACCGCGTCGCACCGGAATTTGCGGCCATTCTTTACGCAGTGGCTGAGCAATACCGGCGCGCCGACGCTGGACGACAAGTGGACGCTCTACCGGCTGGGCAATAACCAGGGATTCCGCATTGTGGGCGAAATCGACGAGGACCTGGATTTATTTCAAATGCCAGTGGAGGTGCGCGTGGAAACGGAAGGTAAGACGGTCACGCAACGCGTCAACGTAATGGGTCCGCAGACGCAATTTACAGTCGACACGTTTGGGATTCCGCGCAAGGTTTCTCTCGATCCGGAGCGTTGGCTTCTGAGGAATGACGATGCCCTGCAGGTGCGCGTGCATATTCTGCGCGGAATGCAAAAACTGGCCGGGAACGACGATGCGGGAGCCATCCAGGAATATCGAGCGGCGCTGGCGCTCGATAGCATCAACTCGCTGGCCAGCTATCGGCTGGGCGAGGTCTATTTCCGGGAGCGCAACTATCAGGCGGCGGAGGACGCGTTTCGCAGCGCTCTGAGCGGTGATGGCGTTCCCAAATGGACGGAAGTGTGGAGCGACCTGCAACTGGGAAAAATCTTCGACGCCTCCGGGCAGCGCAACCGCGCCGTCAACCAATATCGCGAGGCGCTGGAGACTCAGGACAACACCTCGGGCGCGCTCGCGCTGGCGGGCGACTATTTACAGCACCCCTACGCGCCGCCGAAGATTGCCGCACAGTAAGGCGTAAATCGGTGCATCCGCTTTGTTCAGCAATGCAGGGATCCATCGCTTCGCTCAGGATGACAGCTCGATCGATAATTATGCTTTGTCTTCGAGGGCGGCCAGCACGTCGGCCACGGTGGGCTCGACTTTCAGCATGTAGTCGCGGACTCGCTTGCGCTCTTCCGGCGGCAGCGAAGGCAGCACCACCAGCAGGCGGCGCAGCGTGGTGCCGATATCGTCGGCGTAATTCATCATGCGGATAGCTTCTCCAGTAAGGGGCATCGATTCTCCTTCAACTATAGGTGGATGTTGCTATTGTAAGCTTCGCGCCAACTGGATGCGGGCTAAAAGACCACCGGCTGAAAGCCGGTGGGTTTAAACCTGGAAGCTGGAACTAAACGAATTACATCAACAAAGGCGACCCTGTCCGCCGCATCTCCGCAAGAACCACGCAAACACATGCAAACCCCCAACAAGAAAATAAAACCGCTAAGGAAAAATTCAATGCGAGTTTTTCCGCAGCCTGTTTAGCCCCGAGTGCTGCTGTTCGAATCACTTCCATGAATCGAATTGTTGAATGAACTTCAGACTCAGGACACCAGCTTACGCGCCGAGAATAGTCCCGGCGATTTCATCGTGCGCGAAATTATGGAGTCAGCGTCAGCGTGTGCGTCGCAGATGCCTGAACAGCGCCATCGCTAAACGGCAGCGCAAATGTTTTGCCCCCATACCAGTAGGGCCATTGGTCCATGTAATAAGGACTGAGCGGGTCGCCAGACTCGCCGAGGACAATGTTCAACGTGGACTGATCGAGATTGGAAAAATCCACCGTCAGCCGCTCCGACGGGCCAAAGGTGCGCCCTACCTGCTTCACTGTGGTTCCATCGCCGGACTGCGGTTGCGCGCCCGTGCCCGTCCACCCGCGCAGCCATGGTATGCCGCCATAGAGCGGATGCTCGATCTCCACCGGGTGCGCAACGCCGTAGTGCCAGCTCTTTAGATCGAGTGGCGCGCGCAACGCGGTCATGCCGCGGTCCACGGCCGCCGCCAGAAATTCATTCCAGTTGCTGTAGTTCGTCGGCAGCCACCGCCGCGACTGCCCCGTGACAATTTCTTCCTCGACATAGGAAGACTCCGCCCAGCGATACAACTTCCAATCGTCTCCCAGCCGCGGTTTCAAAATCATCGGCCACAGCGCGGCGCGGGCGGCATCGACAATCGTCGCCGCAGGCGAGGCGATCGTCACGTCGCCATCCCAGGCGCGCATCAGATCGGCTGCCTCGCGCAGTCGGCTGTTGGGATGCGCTGCATGGTCGATGGCATAGGTGAATCGTTGCGCCAGTTCCTGGTCCAATATGGAATACACATCGTTCTGCAATGCCAGCATGTCCGCCGCCGACAATTTTGGCTTGCTCTCCAGCACTCTCCAGATGCGCTCATTGCGATACGGTGCGGCCCAGTCGAGCGTCAGAGGATACGGATAGCCGTCCGGCGTCACGCGGGAGTTGGCCGTCGCCAGAATGCCGCCCGGCGGGTTGTAGACCGATGGCAGCTTGTCGAATGGAATGTAACCCTGCCACTCATGATTTGCGTCCGTGATGGGAACCGCCGCCAATCCATTCGGCCGCAGCGGAATTTTGCCCACCGCCTGATACCCAATGTTGCCCTGTGTGTCGGCGTAGACGGCATTCTCCGGTGGGCCGCCGAACAAGGCGACCGCGGCGCGAAACTGGTCCCAGTTCTGCGCGCTATCCACTTGATAAAACGGCATGGTCACGGCCGTGGGATCATAGACGGTCCAACGCAGCGCCAGCGTTCGTTTCTCGTGCGGCAGCAGCGGCGTCACGACCGGCCCGTGGTCTGTCCGCAGCACGTCCAGCGTCACATCGCGGCCGCCGCGCACGCGAATCACTTCCCGGTCATGCTGGAAGGACTGCCATCCTTGCGCGGTTTTGTATGTGTTGCCATCCGTCTGCTCCACATACACATCCTGAATATCGGCATAGAGCAGCGTGAAGCCCCACGCGATATGCCCATTGTGTCCCACAATAACGAATGGAATGCCGGG
>JAJZCP010000139.1 GCA_021846065.1 Acidobacteriota bacterium | reverse complement strand
CAATCCGCTGGCAAGCTTCTGCGAGGGCATCTGTCTGTTTGGCGTAGCAAAAGCGGAGCAGATTTTCTCCGCGTCCGTGCGTGAAGAACGCGGTGCCGGCTACGGCGGCAACGCCGGTCCTGGCCAGCAGCCAGCGCGCCTTGTCGCGGGCGTTTTCGCCGGGCAATGCAGACACGTCCGCAAGAATGTAATAGGCCCCCTGCGGCACATATGCGGGCATACCTGCATCGGCGAGAGCGGCGACCAGCATATCGCGCTTCTGCTGGTACTCCTGCGCCAGGCCGGTGTAGAAGGATTGCGGCAACTGCGCCAGTCCCGCGGCTGCGCCATGCTGCAGCGGAGACGGCGCGCAGACGTAAGTCAGGTCATGAAAATAGCCGATGGCCGGAATCCACTGGGGATCGGCGGCCAGGTAGCCCAGCCGCCAGCCGGTGACGCTGAACGTCTTTGAAAAACCGGACATGGTGATGGTCCGGGCGGCCATGCCGGGCAGCGTGGCAAAGCTGATGTGCCGTGCGCCATCGCAGACAAAATACTCGTATATCTCATCGGTGAAGACAAACAGATCAAACTCTTCCGCGATCGCGGCAATGGCTTCCATCTCCGCCTGCGTAAAAACCTTGCCCAGCGGATTGGAGGGCGTGTTGAGCACGATGGCGCGCGTGTTGGGCGTGATGGCAGCCCGCACGCGATCAGGATCCACACCCCAGTCTGGCGCCTGCAACGCGACCGTAACCGGGCGCACGCGCTGGGAGAGCAGTGTACTGCGGTGGTAGCCGTAAAACGGCTCGAACAGAATGGCTTCATCGCCGGGGTTCAGCAGTGCCAGGCAGGCGGCATGAAAGGCGCCTGTAGCGCCGGATGTTACCAGCACTCCGCGCTCGGGATCGACTGCCAGCTGGTTATAGACGGCCAGCTTTTGGGCAATGGCTGCGCGCAGGGTCGAAATTCCATCCAGCCGCGTGTAGATGTTGAAGCCGTCGCGGATGGCGGCCAACGCTGCCTCCGCCACCGGATGCGGTACGCCGGTGTCGCACACGCCCTGGGCCAGATTGATGCCGCCGACGCGGTCGCACTCCACGGTCATGGCGCGGATTTCTGACTGGACGGCATTTGCGGCCAGCTCGCTGGCGGCCAGTCCACGGCGGGAAATATCAGAAGGCAGAGGGCTTATCCACATGGCCCCCAAAGTCTATCGCGCCAGGCGGAAGCGGCCAAATGGAATACTGGACCCGGGACCGGATCAAATTCATCGTCTTTTTACCTTGGTATCGTAGAAAGGGAGAGGTCATTGCGGCCAGCCGGGGGAGCTGTCTTGCTTGAGCGGCGCTTCCGTTTCCATCTCGAGAAACGAGGAAACTCATGATTCGTAGACTGTGTGCGCTGGCGATCCTGGCGGTCTCCAGCGTGTCTGCGCAGCAAATTTCGCTCACTGGAGCGGGGTCGACATTCGCCTATCCGCTTTATTCCGATTGGGCCAGCCAATACCACAAGCTGCATCCCAACGTTGAAGTGAACTATCAGTCGATCGGTTCGGGCGGGGGGATTCGCCAGCTGATTGCCGGCACCGTCGATTTTGGTGCGACGGACGGCCCGATGACGAACCAGGAGCTGGCGGAGGCGCAACAGAAGCGCGGGACCGCAATTCTGCACTTTCCCACGGCGCTGGGCGCGGATGTGCCCTCCTACAACATCCCCGGCGTTTCCGCCGAGCTGAAGTTCACGCCGCAGGCGCTGGCCGGCATCTACCTCGGTCACATCACGAAGTGGAACGATCCTGAGATTCAGAAGGCCAATCCGGGGGTCAAACTGCCGCCGGCCAGCATCATCGTGGTTCATCGTTCGGACGGCTCCGGTACGACCTACGCGTGGGTGGATTATCTGTCGAAGGTGAGCCCGGAGTGGAAGAGCAAGGTCGGCGTCGGAACCTCCGTAAAGTGGCCGGTGGGTCTGGGCGGGAAGGGAAATGAAGGCGTCAGCGGGCTAATTCGCCGTCTGCCGAATTCCATCGGATATGTCGAGTTGATCTACTCGATCCAGAATCACATCCTGTATGGCGATGTGAAGAACAGTTCGGGCAACTTTGTTCGCGCCAGTCTGGCCACGGTCACCGAGGCCGCAGCAGGCGCCAACAATTCCATGCCGGCGGACTTCCGGGTTTCGATCACGAACGCGCCCGGCGCGCAGGCTTACCCGATCTCCACATACACCTGGCTGCTGATTCCGGAGAAGCTGAACAATCCGCAGAAGGCCGCGGCTCTGAAGGCATTTCTTCACTGGGGGTTGACCGACGGGCAGAAATATACAACCCCGCTGGCCTACGCTCCGCTGCCGGCGAACGTGGTGCAGAAGGAACTGCAGCAGATGAAGAAGCTGCAATACTAAACTGCAGACGCTGCAGGAGAGTTGCATGGGAAATGCTGTGATTTCCACTCCGGGAATGCCGTTGCCCTCGGAGAAGCTGTACCGGAAGCAGACGCTTCTGGAACGGCTGCGGAAAGGCGATGAGGCCATCCACCTGCTGACGCTGGCCGGTGGGTGGTCCATTATTTTGATTACCGGCCTGCTGGTGCATCACCTCTGGGTGTATTCCCGGATTGCACGGCACCAGTTCGGCTGGCATTTTCTGGTAACCAGCAACTGGGACCCGGTCAATGGCGCATTCGGAGCCTGGCCGTTCGTCTACGGAACCATCGTCACCTCGCTGCTTGCGCTGGTGATTGCTGTCCCCATCGGTCTGATGGCGGCGATTTTTCTGGCCGAGCTTGCGCCGCGCGGCGTCTCCAACGCCCTGACGTTTCTGATTGAGCTGCTGGCTGCCGTACCGAGCGTGGTGTACGGGCTGATCGGCATCTTCCTTCTCATCCCCACGCTGACGACGATCATGCCGGTCTTCCAGAAGTTCTTCGGCTGGATTCCGATCTTCAGCGGCACGTTCTACGGCGTCAGCTATTTTTCAGCATCGATCATTCTGGCCATTATGGTTGTGCCTTTTATCGTCTCCATCTCGCGGGAGGTGCTGCTGGCCGTTCCGGTAGCGCAGCGGGAGGCGATGATGGCGCTGGGCGCGACCAAGTGGGAGGTCACCTGGCGCACGGTAGTTCCATACGCCCGGCAGGGCATCATGGGCTCGGTCTTTCTTGCGCTGGCGCGAGCGTTGGGTGAGACGATGGCCGTGACCATGGTCATCGGCAATGTGGCGCAGGTGTCTACCTCGCTGATGGCGCCGGGTTATACCATCGCCGCGGTGATCGCGAATGAGTTTACCGAGGCGACGGGAGATTTATATCTGCACGCGCTGATCGAACTGGGGCTGGTGCTGTTTGCGGTGACCATGATCATCAACGCGCTGGCCCGGCTGCTGATGCTTTCCGTTCGCACGCATGAGGTGGCGCTGTGAGCACTGCTGTCGCCTATCCACCACTGCGCCGTCGTGTGGTGAATATCACCATGCTGACGCTGTCCGGCCTGTGCACGCTACTGGTGGTGGGCGTACTGCTCACGATTCTGGTGTATCTGCTGTGGAATGGCGCCCACGCTTTGACGCTGCACTTCTTTACGCAGCTTCCAGCGCCTGTCGGCGAGCCCGGAGGCGGCGTGCGCAATGCGATCATTGGCACGCTGAAGCTGCTGAGCCTGGCGACGTTGATCGGGGTCCCGATCGGGCTGCTGGGCGGCATCTATCTGTCGGAGTTTGCCGGTGGCTGGAGTGGCTTTGCGGTGCGCTACACGACGGATCTGCTGAACGGTGTGCCGTCCGTCGTGATGGGAATTTTTGTCTACACACTCGTCGTGCTGCCGATGCACCACTTCTCCACGCTGGCGGGCGGCATCGCGCTGGGCATCATGATGATCCCGATTGCGCTGCGCAGTACAGAAGATTTTCTGCGCGCGGTGCCGCGCAGTCTGCGTGAGGGCGGCCTGGCGCTGGGCGCCAGCAAATCGGAGACGATCTTCACGATCGTGATTCCGGCCGCGATCTACGGCATTCTGACCGGCATACTGCTCGATATTGCGCGCGTGGCCGGTGAGACCGCACCGCTGCTCTTTACCGCGTTCGGCAATCAATATGACAGTCCCGGCTGGCTGCAGCCGACGGCGTCGCTGCCGGTCGTCATCTACAACTACGCCATCTCTCCATACGACTCGTGGCACCAGCAGGCGTGGGCCGCCGGCTTCGTGCTACTCTCGGGATTGCTGGCGGTTAGCGTCGTCGCGCGGCTGATTCTGGCGCGGGGGAAGAAGCTGTCGCATGGCTAGATCACTCTCGGCAAATGCAGTGCAGATGAAGCGGCCAGACATCGACCGGTTTGCAAATTCTGACGCGGCGATGGAGCGCGAGCAGAATCAGTTGCCATGGCCGCAGTTCACCGTCGCCGGCCTGAATTTTTTCTACGGCAACCATCAGGCGCTAAAAGATATCAATCTGATTGTTCCCAACCGCCGCGTTACCGCGTTCATCGGCCCTTCTGGCTGCGGCAAGACGACGCTGCTGCGGACCTTCAACCGGATGAACGAGACTGTACCTAACTCGCGCGTTGAGGGCAGCATCCGGTTGGGCGAGCACGATCTGTTCAGCTATCCAGTCACGGCCCTGCGCCGCGTGGTGGGAATGGTATTTCAGAAACCTGCGCCGTTTCCAAAATCAATCTTTGACAACGTGGCGTACGGGCTTCGCCTGGAACATCGCTTTTCCAGGCGCGAAATAGCGGAGAAGGTTGAGCAGAGCCTGCGCCGCGCCGCGTTGTGGGATGAGGTGAAGGATAAACTGCACCAGTCCGCGAACGGCATCTCCGGCGGCCAGCAACAGCGGCTGTGTATTGCGCGGGCACTCGCGGTCGATCCAGAGGTACTGCTGCTCGACGAACCGTGTTCGGCGCTCGACCCCATTTCCACTGCCAAGGTCGAAGATCTCCTGTTCGAACTCAAGGAGCTGTGCACCATCGTGATTGTGACGCACAACATGCTGCAGGCCGCGCGGGTCGCGGACTACGTGGGCTTCTTTCTGAATGGGGAACTGATCGAATTGAACCGCGCCAAGCAGATTTTCCAGAATCCTGAACGGCAGGAAACGCAGGATTACATCAC
>JAJZCP010000138.1:294-5111 GCA_021846065.1 Acidobacteriota bacterium | reverse complement strand
GTACATCGCGCAGTCGCCACCATTTTTTCCAGACGCGCTGGTTCTGGATGGCGTTGAGGCGGGCTTGCAACCGGGGATCGATCGAGAGCAAATGAACGCGCAAGAGTTCCAGCACGCGCGGGACGACAGCGGCGACGGAAATGCGCTCGCGGTGGATTCGGTCCATCAAGTGGCCGGCGACAAGATTGTCTTCGTAATGCACCTGGGCGGCGAGCAGCGGAGGCACCCACAGGCCCATGAACTGACCGAAGACGTGGCTGAGCGGCAAGGTATGCAGGAAGCGCAGTGGATGCACCCAGCGTTCGTAGCGCAGATATTTTTTGATCTCTCGTTCCAGCACTTCGACGCTGGATAGTACATTGCCGTGCGTATGGACGATGCCTTTGGGCGCGGACGTGGTTCCCGAGGTGAAGAGAATTTGCAGCGGAGTGTCGAGGTTCAGCGACGGCCCCGGCTGAAGCATGGGCGAGGCCGGCAGAGTGGATGCGAAATCTTCGAAAGAAATTTTGGCAGCGGGTTCCGGGTCGAGATGCGTCAATTTGTGGAGATGTTCGGCGTCGCCGACGATGAGCCTGGGGGCTACGTCGGCGATGACGCGCGCGGCGAAATCAACGCTGCCGGCGGCGTCGAGGGGAACGGCAATGACACCGCGGAGCACGCAGCCGAAGAATGCCGCCACCCACTCGGCGGAGTTTGCGCCCCATAGCAGAACGCGCTCGCCGGGTGCGATGCCGTGATCGGACAGCAGATGAGAGACGCGACCGGCGAGTGTGGCCAGCTCCACATACGTGGTCGCGACGCGCCGATTGCCGGGATAACTGACGATGGCGATCTGCTTGCCATGCCGCTGAAAGTCTTCGACGAGAGTGGCGAGATGCTTCCGCATGATTTTATGGATGCGCGCGCAATCGAGATGATGGTATCAGGCGAAAATGCCGAGATTCTTCGCACCGCTCAAAATGGCAGTCAATCCTGGTTTGGTCAATCGCAAGATCCTTCGCTGCGCTCAGGATGACACGCCTTTTTATCAGCCGCGGAGACTTTTCGCCGAGCTCAAGAGCCAGAACGACGCAAGACTATTCCGGCGTAGCGGTTGGAGTCGGCTCAGAAGCATCCTCCGCGATGGGGCGAACACGGATGCGATCGACCCGGCGGTGGGAAGACTCGAGCACCTCCAGCCGCAGGCCGGCGAGATCGATGACTTCACCGGGAAACGGAATGTGTCCAGCCTCCTCGGTGACCAGACCCCCGACGGTGGTGGATTCATATTCGTCGGCCAGAGGCAGCGAGACGGAGTCGGCAAACAGGTCTTCGAGTTGCGCCAGCTCAAAATTTCCTGGGACGATGTACGAGCCGTCGGGCTGCGGTTGCGCGGTTTCCTCGGCGGCTGGGGTTTCATGCTCGTCGCTGATGGCGCCGACAATTTCTTCCACGATGTCTTCAATGGTGACCAGGCCGGCAAGTCCGCCGTATTCGTCAATGACCAGGGCCATGTGCTGCTTGTCGCGCTGCATCTCTCGCAGCAGAGACTGGATGTTCTTGGTCTCCGGCGTGAACAGGGCGGGACGCGCGATGGAGCCGACGGTTGCGTTTGCGGCCTCAATGTTGGAGATATGGAGCAGGTCATGCAGAAACGCGATGCCGACGACATCATCCAGATTGGCGCGGTACACGGGGACGCGAGAATAGGCATGGGTGCGCAGCTGCTCTAAAAATTCGGCCAGCGTCGTGGTGGCTGGGACGGCAAAGATCGAGGGCCGCGGCGTCATCACCTCGCGCACAATCTTGTCGCCGAATTCGACGGCGGAGCGGACCAGGGCGCGATCGCTTTCATCCAGGATGCCTTCCTCCTTGCCAGCTTCGATAAGCGCGTCGACGGCCTCAGCGGAATCCTCTTCGACCGGCGGCTGGTCGGATTCCGCCAGCGCGGCAATGGAGAGCAGGAAGCCCAGCACCAGCGTGATGGGAAAAATGAGAAAGAAGAGTACGCGCAGAGTGCCGGTGAGGCGGGCCACCCATTGGCCGCGCGTGCGAGTAAAAAACAATTGCGGCAAAAAATCATGGAACAGCAGGAGGGTAAGAACGATGGCGAGCAGCGTTTGCGCGATGCCGCCCGCGACTGGCGCAGAATTTTCCTGATGCGCGCGCAGCGCGATGTCCGCAAAGACGAGTGCCAGCGATGCCAGGGAAAGCAGCGCAAGGATGGAGGCGGACTGCGCTGCGTGTTCGCGCGTCATCTTCAGGCGGGGCTCAATCTGCTGCTCCCACACATCGATATTTTCCTGGAACTCGCGCGATAGAAACTTTCCCATTTCAGAGTAGAGGCGGTTGACGTAGGAGGCGAGGGTGAGGATCGCGAGCAGCAGCAGAATCAAAATGAATTGCAGGACTGTCATGGGCGGCCAGTCCGTTTCCCGGCGATTTTTTTGCGGGGCGCAATTTTGCTGGGCGCGATTGCACGAGGCAGAGATTTGCCGTTCAAGCTGCGAGCGATCAGCGCGCTGGGCAGGCGGAAGCGGTGGCGCAATTGTTCTTCACGCGTGGCCATTTCGCCGGCGTCCGTTTCATGGTCATATCCGGCGAGGTGCAGCAGTCCGTGCAGCATGAGAATTTTCAACTCAACCAGCAGCGGATGGCCGAATTGCGTTGCCTGTCGCGCAGCGGTGTCGAGCGAGATGGCCAGATCTCCGGCGACGGCGGGAACACGAACGCGCGGATTGGCCTGCGGTCGGGAAGTAGGCTTTTGCGTGGGGACGGCGAGCGCGGGAAACGAAAGCACATCGGTCGTTTTGCGAATGCCGCGAAAAATTTGATTGAGCCTTTTGATTTCGGCATCCGTGGTGACCAGGACAGAGACATTGCCATCCACAGGGATGGCGCGGCGCGCCCGATGAAGAAATGGCCGCAACGCGGGAAGATCGAACTCGGCGCCGAGCCCTGCGTGTTTCCTGCTGTTGGCTTCAGGGTCGACGGTAATCATCGCAGGAAGCATGGTATCGCAGCCGCATCGAT
Source organism: Acidobacteriota bacterium (assembly GCA_021846065.1). The sequence continues at coordinate 2,099 of JAJZCP010000138.1, read as the reverse complement.
TTTCACATGAGTCACAGGAATACATTCATGCGGATATTCGCGAGTCCCACTCTTGACGGAAAAAGCGCCGCCAAGAGTGGGACATCCAAATTTCCAGCCGTGCATTCTGCTACTGGGTTTGCAGCAGCGGTTTGTCATTGGTTCCATTTTGCAACGGTTCGGCGATGCCGAGCGGCAGCTCCCGCTGGCCGCGGGTATAGCCGTCGTAGGCGCAGACGATGCGCTGCACCAGCTGATGCCGCACCACATCTCCCTGCTCGAAATAGCAGAAGTCGATGCCGTCTACATTCTTCAACACATCAATGGCTTCGACGAGCCCGGACTTGCGCGGGTTGGGCAGATCGATCTGAGTAATGTCGCCGGTGATGACGGCCTTGGCGTTGTTACCCATGCGGGTGAGGAACATCTTCATCTGTTCGCTGGTGGTGTTCTGCGCTTCGTCCATGATGATGAAGGCGTCGTTGAGTGTGCGGCCGCGCATGAAGGCCAGCGGAGCGACCTCAATCACGCTGCGTTCCAGCATTTTGTCGACGCGTTCCGGCTCCAGCAGATCGTACAGAGCGTCGTACAGCGGCCGTAAATACGGATCGACTTTTTCCTGCAAGGTGCCGGGAAGAAATCCCAAACGCTCGCCAGCTTCGACGGCGGGCCGGACCAGCACGAGGCGGGAAACTTTTTTCGCGGTCAGCGCGGCCACCGCCATGGCCACCGCCAGATAGGTTTTGCCGGTGCCAGCCGGGCCGATGCCGAACACCATGTCGGAGCGTTCAATCGCCTCAAGATACTGCCGCTGATTCATCGAGCGCGGCTGCACCATGCGGCGAATGCCGGTGGATCGCTGCTTGCCGCTGTCGACCAGGCTGCGCAGGGTGACGGCCTTGTCGGCAACGACGAGTTTCAGCATCCCATGCAGCTCGCCATTTTGCAGTGTCACTCCGCCGCGACGCAGGGACTCAAAGTCGGCGAAGATCTGCTCCACGCGGGCAATGACCTCCGGTTCGCCTTCGAGATAGAGGGCGTCGGAGCGCAGGTCGATGTGGACTTTCAGGGAATTTTCGATCAGGTGGAGGTTCTCGTCGCGGGTGCCGAAGATGGGCTCGATATTGGGGGTGATCTCGATGGTTTTCTTCATCAATAAGACTATTTGCCTCCATAAGAGTCTGGTGCGCCAAGGCGGTAGACAGCGGGGGCTGCCTGAGGAATGTACATTCTGTTGGATTGCGGGGAAGACAGTTCGGATGGCTGAGCGGCGGGCTGAACGGCTAGCGGGGGCACATCTTTCCGGGCGAGTTCGGACCCATGGGGAGAACTGGCCGGTCGGTTGTGTCGCAGTGCGTCGTTGAGCACGAGGATGATGGGCACAGAGTAGCGCCGAGAGAAGATTCGAGTCAATCGGTAAATGAAAAAATATTTTTGGCGGGATCAATCGCGGCAAGCGGAAGCGACGTGGCGGACTGTTATTGCGCCGACTCGCCCGCGACGGGGTAACCGTGGGCGACCCAATCTTTTCCGAAATTGGTGGGCAGCATCAGGACATGGAAACGGGTGAAGCCCATGGCCTTCAGGGCCTGAAACGCTGGACGAATATTCGGGCATTTCTGGATGGGACAGCAGCCGCAGTAGATGTAGATGTCCGCGTTCCTGGGGAGTTTGCCGGCTGCTTGCTTGAGCGCTTGCAGTCCGTCGGGGGTGGAGGCGGGCCCGGCATAGATGGAGCCGGGAATGTGCTTGCTGCGGTAGAGAACTTGAAAGCCGACTTGCAGGATGACCGGCTTCGCGCCGGTATGGCTGGAGATAGAGGGCGT
>JAJZCP010000138.1:0-284 GCA_021846065.1 Acidobacteriota bacterium | reverse complement strand
GGAGAGCATGGCGGCCAACTGGCTGGGTTGGGTGACTTCGGCGGGAGCCCAGGGATTGGAGGCGGCCTCCTGCGCGTGGGCTGTTATCGCCAGGACGCTCGCGATGGCAAGGATCGCAGTCACCGCGTACCGCAGGGGCGCACTTCGAGGAGAAATTTTCATGTCGCCAGTGTACTGCGAAGGGGATGGGGGCGTCGCAGCAAGACCAGATGTGATCCTCCTGGAAATGAGTAGCGCGGAGCCGATGCGCCGCCGAGTTTAAGTGCTTTATGATACTCTGCGGA
>JAJZCP010000008.1 GCA_021846065.1 Acidobacteriota bacterium | reverse complement strand
ACGATCTATGCCGAGGGGCAGAGGCGGTATGTGGAGACGCTGTCGGCGTATGCGCGGCAGTTTCTGGACCAGATCGAGCGGCCGGATGTGGATGCGATCGAAGGGCTGAGTCCGGCGATTTCGATTGAGCAGAAGACCACCAGCCGGAGTCCGCGCTCTACCGTGGGAACGATTACGGAGGTGTACGACTATCTGCGGCTGCTGTATGCCTCGGTGGGAGTGCCGCATTGCCCCAATTGCGGGCGGCTGATTTCTCGGCAGACGGCGGAGCAGATTGTGCAGCGCGTGCTCAGCGTCGGCATGGAAGGCGGCGAGGCGCAGCGAGTGACGGTGATGGCTCCGGTGGTGCGAGGACGCAAGGGAGAATTTCGCGAGATGCTGGAGGAGCTCGACCGGCAAGGGTTCCGGGCGAGGATCGACGGAGAGATGCGCGACCTGGCGGAGACCGTGCTGCTGGACCGGCGGAAGAATCACACAATCGAAGCGGTGGTGGATCGGATTGCGCTGAAAGCAGGCGCGGAAAAACGGCTGGAGACGGCGGTGACGCGCGCGCTGCAGATGGCCGACGGGCTGGTGATTGTGGCGACGGGGACGGGCGAACGGCGAGAGGAACAGTTGTTTTCGACCTCGATGGCGTGTCCGGATTGCGGGCTGGACGTGCCGAAGCTGGAGCCGAGGAGCTTCAGCTTCAACTCAACGTATGGAGCGTGTGAGGAGTGCCACGGGCTGGGGTCGCTCTATGACTTCGACCCAGCCAAGGTCATTGTCGATTGGTCCAAGCCGCTGCTGGATGGTGGACTGGGGCCGGGATCGGCGTCGCAGTATCTGGTGAAGCTGATTCACCTTGCGGCGAAGCAGTACGGGATCGATCTGAAGAAGCCGTTTGAGCTGTTGCCAAACCGACATCAACACATTCTGGTATACGGGCCACCGCGCGGCGAGTCTTCCCGAACGGGCTTTCACGGCATTCTTGAGTACCTGAGGGAGAGCCTGGAGGATGTCAGAGGCGAGACGTACCGCGAGTCGATGATGGCGTATATGACCGCGACGGTGTGCAAGGCCTGCAAAGGACAGCGGCTGAGGCCGGAATCGCTCGCGGTGACGGTGGGCGGACGGTCGATCGGGGAGTTTACGGCGCTTCCTCTGGAACAGGCGGTGGAGGTGGGACGCGGGCTGGAGTTTACGGTGCGCGAGGCGATGGTGGCGGAGCGGATCCGGCGCGAGGTGGTGGAGCGGCTGGAGTTTCTGGTGGGAGTGGGGCTGGGATATCTGACCCTGGACCGGAGCGCAGCGACCTTGAGCGGCGGGGAGGGCCAGCGGATACGGCTGGCGACTCAGATCGGATCGCGGCTGCGGGGCGTGCTGTATGTTCTGGACGAGCCTTCGATTGGACTGCACCAGAGGGACAATCAGCGGCTGATTGAAGCGCTGATGCGGCTGCGCGACCTGGGGAATACGGTGCTGGTCGTGGAGCACGACGAGGATACGATTCGCGCGGCGGATTATGTGCTGGACTTGGGACCGGGTGCCGGAAGGCTGGGCGGCACAGTGGTGGCCCAGGGAACTCCGGCGGAGATAATGGCTGTTCCGGAGTCGCTGACCGGGCAGTACCTGAGCGGGAAGAAAAGCATTCTGCACCGGGCGCAGCCGCGGCGGCTGACCGGACGCTGGCTGACGGTGACCGGCGCGCGGGAACACAATCTGAAGGAGGCGACAGCGCGGATTCCGCTGGGCGTGATGACGGTGGTGACGGGGGTGAGCGGCAGTGGGAAGAGCACGCTGGTCAACGACATCCTGTATCGGGCGCTGGCGCAGAGGATCTATGGATCGCGTGAGGAGCCAGGCAATCACGACGGACTGGACGGACTGGAACAGGTGGACAAAGTGATCCGCATCGACCAGTCGCCGATTGGCAGGACGCCGCGCTCGAATCCAGCGACGTACACGCAGTTGTTTACCCCGCTGCGAGAGCTGTATGCGATGCTGCCGGAGTCGCGGGAGCGGGGATACAAGGCGGGACGCTTCAGCTTCAACGTGGCGGGCGGACGATGCGAAGCCTGCCAGGGCGACGGGCAGCGGCGGATTGAGATGAACTTTCTGCCGGATGTGTACGTGCAGTGCGAGGTCTGTGGGGGAAAGCGGTATAACCAGGAGACACTGGCGGTACGGTTCAAGGGATTGTCGATCGCCGATGCACTCGAGCTGACGATCGAGGATGCGCTGGAGGCGATGGGTGACGTGCCGCAGTTGCGACAGAAGCTGGAGACGCTGGTGGATGTAGGCCTGGGATATATTCACCTGGGGCAGAGCGCGACGACGCTCTCCGGCGGCGAGGCGCAGCGGATGAAGCTGGCGCGGGAGCTGTCGAAGCGGCAGACGGGGCGGACGGTCTATCTGCTGGACGAGCCGACGACGGGGCTGCATTTCGACGACGTGCGGAAGCTGCTGGAGGTGTTACACCGACTAACAGATCACGGCAATTCTGTGGTGATGATCGAACATAATCTGGACGTGATCCGGAATGCGGACTGGATTGTAGATATGGGACCAGAGGGTGGTGCAGGTGGCGGACACGTGGTGGCGGAGGGTCGTCCGCTGGAGGTGGCGCGGTGCGTGGAGTCCCATACGGGAGCGTTTCTGCGGAGATATTTTTCTGTTCATGGCGCGCCGGAAGAGGTGACGAACGAACCCCAGGCGGAGATCGAGGGACAAGCCGGGAGGCCGGAAGCATGCAGAAAGAACGCAGCCCGGAGCAGAGACAGAACGCCAGGACGACGCGGAAAGGCGAAGGAATGAACGACGCGGACCCGATGGACATGGAATCCAGCAGGAGCGTGGAACCTATTAGCCTGAAACCTGCGAGTTTGGAGCCAGCCAATATGGACCCAATGCAGGCGGAAATACCCGACGAGCCGACGATCGATCCGGAGACGGGTGCGGCGGGGTCGGCCGATGAGCCGGGGTGGCTGAGCTACCGAGCGCCGGTCCATCGGATTCCAAATGCGGCGGATGCGATGGTGTTTCTTCTGCTGCTCGGGATGGGTCTGGTGACAATGATCGGACTGATCGCGCTGGGACTGAAGCTGCACTGGTTCGGGTGGCGGGATACAGCGTCGTTGCTGGCAAATACGCGGGTTGCGCTGGGGTCGCAACTGGGAATTTATATGATCGCGATGGCGGCTGCGGTGCCGATCTATCGGACGATGTGGGGACGCGGGCTGATGGAGGGATTGCAGTGGCGTCCGAGGGTAGCTGCAGGATTGGTGAAGCAGTTGGTGGTGGTGGCCGTGGCCTGCGATGTGATGGCCGCACTGGGCAACGCGCTGCTTCCCTTCCCGCAGCATGCGCCGATCGACAGAATGTTCACGACGGCAGCCGATGCTTGGCTGCTGTTTGCGTTTGGAGTGACGGCGGCACCGTTTTTCGAGGAGATGATCTTTCGAGGATTTCTGGTGCCCGCGCTGGCCACGGCATGGGAGTGGGCTGGTGAGCGGCTGACGAGACGAGCTTCACGCGGGGTGGATGCGGAGGGATTCCCTGTGTGGAGCCAGGGTGCGATGGTCTTTGCGGCGATGGTGGCCAGCGTTCCGTTTGCGCTAATGCACGCGGCCCAGGTGAGCCATGCGTGGGGACCGCTGAGCCTGCTGTATGGAGTGAGCCTGGTGCTGTGCGCGGTGCGGCTGCGGACGCGGTCGCTGGCGGCAAGCATGACCGTCCATGCATGCTACAACTTTCTGCTCTTTGCGGCAATGCTGGTGCAGTCGGAGGGGTTTCGCCACCTCGAGCGGTTGCAGTGAAGTCGGGGTTGCTTTGACGGCGCCGATATCGTGGAGTCGGGACGGAGCGTGATAGTCTCTGGGGAACGATGCGTGAGACAACGAGTCTGAGCGAGCCGGAAGGCGGTGGAGCAACGCTGCCGCGCGTGCTGGGAACAAGCCACGCAACGGCAATCGTGGTGGGAACGATCATCGGCAGCGGGATTTTTCTGGTGCCGGCGGAGATGATGCAGGCGGTCGGCTCGTCGGCGCTGGTGTATGCGGCGTGGGTGGTGGGTGGGCTGCTGTCGCTCTTTGGCGCGATGACCTATGCCGAGCTTGGCGCGATGATGCCTTACGCAGGCGGCGAGTATGTGTATCTGCGCGGAGCCTACGGCGACCGCACGGGATTTCTGTACATGTGGACGTGGTTTGCGGTTGCGAAACCGGCGTCGATCGCCTCGGTGACGACAGGGCTGGCGCGGACGCTGGGGATCTTCGCGGCTTTTCACTGGTTGGACACACAAGCAGTGGGCGGACCGCTGCCTGTGGAGTGGTCGCAGGTCTTCGCCATCGCCGTGACGTGGCTGATTACCTGGCTCAACTATCTGGGAATCAAAAAGGCCGGGGATTTTCAGGTGGTATTTACGGTGCTGAAGGCTGCGCTCATCCTCACGGTGGTGGGGTTCTGCTTCGGGTATGTGCATGGAGCCTGGGGAAACTTTGCCACAGGGTTGCCGCATGCGATGAGCGGCGGATTTCCGGCGACGGCGAAGGGTTTCATGATCGCGCTGATTGCAACGCTGTGGGCCTATGACGGTTGGAACGACCTGACGATGGTGGCCGGCGAGGTGAAGCGCCCGGAGCGGGCGCTTCCGGTGGCGCTGATTGGCGGGCTGGGGATCGTGGGCGCGCTCTTCATGGCGACGAATGCGGCGATCCAGTATGTGCTGCCTGCGGCGGCGATTGCGGCAACGCCGAGGCCGGCGGTGACGGCGCTGGCCGTGGTGGCCGGACCGGGTGGCGCGGCGCTGGTGGCCTCCGCTATGGCGCTGAGTATCTTTGTGACGCTGAACGGGACGATCATGTCCGGCGCGAGAGTGCCCTTTGCGGCGGCGCGGGACGGACTGTTTTTCCGGCGCTTTGCAGAGGTTCATCCGCGTTTTCAAAGCCCTTCGTTCTCGCTGGTGGTGCAGGCGTCGCTGTCGAGCGTGCTGCTGCTGGTACTGGGGCGGTTTCAGCAGTTGTTCGAGCTGGCGGTCTTTGCCGAGTGGCTGTTTTATATGCTGACGGCGACGACGGTCTTCTGGTACCGGCGGCAACAGCCCCAGGCTGCGCGCCCATATCGAGTGTGGGGATACCCGTTGGTTCCGGCTGCGTTTGTGCTCTGCGCGGCTGTGGTACTGGTGGCCAGCTTCGCGGGAAATCTACGGGGGTCGCTGATGGGCACGGCGCTGATTCTGGCCGGGCTGCCGCTGTTTGCCTGGTTGAAGCAGCGAATCGTGCCCGCCGGATCCTAGCCGACTGCATCCTCGCATTCGGCTTAAAGCTGTGAACGGAAGAAGTCGAGCGAAAGTGTGAGTCCTTCGCGAAGGCTGATTTTCGGCTCCCAGTCAAGGATGGAGCGGGCGCGGGTGATGTCAGGCTGGCGGCGCGTGGGATCATCCTGCGGAAGCTGTGCGAAAGTGAGCGTGCTGGCCGAACCGGTGACTTCGAGCACGGCCTGGGCGCATTCGAGGATGGTGAACTCAATCGGGTTGCCGATGTTGACGGGCAGGTGCTCGTCACTGAGGGCGAGGCGAAAGATGCCGTCGATGAGGTCGGAGACGAAGCAGAAGCTGCGGGTCTGGGAGCCATCGCCGTAGACAGTGAGCGGCTCACCACGCAGCGCCTGCATGACGAAGTTGGAGATGACGCGGCCGTCGGAGGGATGCAGGCGCGGACCGTAGGTATTGAAGATGCGGACCAGATGGGTGTTGACGCCGCGGTAGCGGTGCCAGGCCATGGTGAGCGACTCGGAGAATCGCTTGGCTTCATCGTAAACAGAGCGCGGACCGACAGGGTTGACGTTGCCCCAGTAGCTCTCGGGCTGAGGATGGACGAGCGGGTCGCCGTAACACTCCGAGGTGGAAGCGTGAAGAAAAGCTGCGTCGTATTTGTGGGCGATGGCGAGCGCGTTTTCCGTACCGATGCTGCCGACGTGGAGGGTCTCCAGTGCGAGGCGGAGGTACTCGGGCGGGCTGGCCGGCGAAGCCATGTTGAAGACGAAATCGACGGGACCGGGATCGAAGAATTGGCAGATGTCACGCTCCTCGAAAGCGAAGCGGGGCTCCGAAACAAGATGGGCAAGATTGCCGGGGTTCCCTGTGGAGAAGTTGTCGACGCCGAGGACCGTGAAGCCCTCTGCCAGCAGACGGTCAGTGAGATGTGAACCGAGAAAACCGGCGGCTCCGGTGACAAGTGCGCGTTGTGGCAAAGCAAAATCTCCGTGCGATAAGGCTGCCGCGCTATAGCGCGGCGGGCTGAGGGTTCAGAGCGGGTTTCTGCGCGGACGCCCCTGCGTGGAAGCATAGACGGCGGGACGGCCGATGCTGACGTAGGTGAATCCGTGGTCGCGCATGATGGAGGGAGCGTAGAGATTGCGCCCGTCGATGACGATGGGAAATTTGAGGGCGCGGTTGAGGCGTTGGAGATCGAGCGAGGCAAACTGCTTCCACTCGGTGAGAATGACGACGGCATCGGCCCCCTCGGCAGCGGCGTAAGGATCGGCTGCGAAGGTGAGCACGTCCGAGGCGGGAAGAACACCTTGGGCGCTTTCGATGGCGGCAGGATCGAAGGCGGCGACGGAGACGCCGGCGTCGAGCAGGCGACGGATGAGCGCAATGGCCGGCGAATCGCGCGTATCGTCGGTATCGGATTTGAAGGCAAGACCGAGAGCGGCTATCTTTTTGCCGCGCAGGGTCCAGAGCGCGGAGTGAATCTTCTCAAAGAAGAGATCGAGCTGTCGGTCGTTGATGGCGCGTACCTCGTTGAGCAGGCTGAAATCGACGCCCTGCTGCTCGGCGACCCAGGAGAACGCCGCAACATCCTTAGGAAAACAGGAGCCGCCGTAGCCAAGACCGGCACGCAGGAAGCGCGGACCAATACGCGTGTCCAGGCCCATGCCCAGAGCGATGTCCTCAATATTGGCGTCCACGGTTTCAGCAAGGTTGGCGACCGCGTTGATGAAGGATATCTTCATGGCAAGGAATGCGTTGGAGGCGTGCTTGATGATCTCCGCGCTCTGCGCCGAGGTGATAACGAGCGTAGCTGGCTGAGTGGCGGAACAGGGACCGGGCAGGGCCTCGGGCTGCGCATAGTAGCTGCCTTCGGTCAGTGGTGCATAAATGCGGCGAAGCAGATCCGCGGAGCGATCGTTGTTGGCTCCGACAACGATGCGGTCGGGATGAAGGAAATCGCCGATGGCCGTGCCTTCGCGGAGAAATTCAGGGTTGGAGACGATGTCGAATTGATCAGAGGGAACGCCGTGACGGTGCATGCAGCGGGTGATCCACTCGTTAGTGTAGACGGGAACGGTACTCTTTTCCACAAGGACCTTGTAGCCATTCATCACCTGGGCAATCTGGCTGACGACGGCTTCAACATAGGAGAGATCGGCGGCACCGGAGCTGCCCTGTGGCGTGCCGACAGCGATGAAGACGGCTTCGGCCGGATGGATACCCTCGGCGAGATCGGTGGTAAAGGTGACGCCGCCGTTCAGGTGACGGGCGAGCATCTGCGGAAGATGCTCCTCGAAGATGGGAACTTCACCGCGCTGAAGCTGGGCGACTTTGGTTTCATTGTTATCGACGCAGAAGACGCGATGACCCATTTCAGCAAAGCAGACCGCGGCGACCAGACCGACGTAGCCGGACCCAATGACGCAGATGGTGACAGGTGAAAGTGCGCGAGATGGAGCGGGGTACGATACGGGGGATTGAGACACTTTGGAGGTGACTCCCTTCCGGTGACTGTATTGCAGGCGACCGCGCAGACGAAGCGGGCAAGAGTGAAGCGTGGCGAAAAGCGTAAATGAAGAGACAGTGCTCTGAGTTTAGAGTAAAGTAGCGAGGCCATGCGGGCAACGCGGAAGGCAGGCAGGCGTGAGCGGGAGCGAAGCAGAGTGGCGAAAGTGCGTGAAGGAATATATCCGGCGGGAGGCGCAGCCCGTGGATAAATTCGGGCATCAGCCGCGGCTGGAAAAACTGGCGGAGAGTCTGGCCGATGCGCCGGAGCTGGAGCACGCGGCAAATGACGATGTGCTGTTTGCTGCTGCGTGGATGCACGATCTCGGGGTCTTCAAAGGACACAGGCCGAACGATCCGGAGGCGCTGGCGCAATGGGATCATGTGCCATATACGGTAAAGGCGACAGAACGGCTGCTGCGGGAGTGGGGATTTCCGGAGGAGAAACTGGCGGCGGTGACGGAGGCAATCCGGACGCACGAGGCGCGGTATGAGCCGACGACTCCGGAAGGAGTGGTGCTGCGCGATGCGGATATCCTGGAACAACTGGGCGCAGTGGGTGTGGCACGAGCACTGGTGAAGGTCGGAAGTGATTCCCGCTACAAGAGGGTAAGCGACGTGGTGCCGGTGATAGAGCGCGCGATGGGGACGCTGCCGGAGAAGCTGAAGCTGGCAAAAGCGCGGAAGATGGCCGCCAGGCGCGTGACGACGATGCGCGCCTTTGTGGAGGCTCTGCGCAGCGAGGCGGGTGAATGGCTGGAGTGAGATTTCAGGAAGTAGCTCCGGGATGCTGGGATGTCGGCGCGGTATTTCCCATTTTGGGATGTGGCCTTGCAGAAACGGGAGCGGGATTTCTGGATATTAATTGCGTCAATATAGAATCCCTGTCAGGTACAGCTTCGGGGATGAGGTCTGCCAAACATTAGAGAGGTTTCATGTCGATAAAGCGATTCGTAGCAGGCATTATCCTACTGGCTGGATCGATTTTCGGTTTCCCGGTGCAAGGTCAGGTAGCCCCCACGGTGACAATTTCCGGACCGCCGCTGGGAATTGGTGGCGGACTTTCCGACTATTACCTGGACTACGGACAGGGACGGCGCATGCTGGGCTTATCCGGCTGGGCCGACTACGAGATATTTCACGGTCTGGGCATGGAGGTCGAAGCAACGGGAATTCTCTTCGACAAGCCATCGACGCTGCAGCGGATGAAACAGGAGAGCTACAAGGGCGGTGCGATCTATCGCGCACGCGCTTTCTATGGTTTCCGTCCCTATGGGAAGGCGCTGATCGGGATTGGAAACATCGATTTTCCTTCCAACGACCCTCTGTATACGCACGATACCTATGTCGTAACTGCATTTGGCGGCGGCCTGGAGCGGCGTGTGTGGAACACTGTGTTTGTGCGCGGTGATTATGAGTACCAGATGTGGCATAACTATATGGGGCCATATAACCTGACGCCAAACGGATTCACGATTGGAGCGACCTACTACTTCCGGAAGGTCCACACGCATAAGTAAAGCGCTCCGATGCGTGTGACGGGCTTTCCGAGAGACCTGCTATACGCGAAACGGGTCGTACACCGGAGCGGCTGTGTACGAGACGAAAAGCGTCTGGGACAGGCGGCACCTTCGTAAGGATGGGTCGCTCCAGCGGCTGTGCAGTGCAAGCGAAATCGACAAAAATCGGAAGACCGGCGGGAGTTCTCTGCAGAAGGGGGTTCCGTTTTCAGAGGAGCGAACGATGGATCAATCGGAAGCAGCGGACCTGCATATCCTTGGCGTCCGGTTTTATGTGGGCGACGCTGAGGGCGCGGTGGAACGGGTGGTGCGGGATGGGGGCCTGGTGGTGGTGCCAGCGGCGCCTGCACTGAAGAACCTGACTCAGGACGCCGGATATCGGCAGGCACTGGTGGGAGCCGATTTTGCCATTGCCGACAGCGCACTGATGGTGTGGCTTTGGAACGTGCTGGAACAGCGGCGGATTCCGAAGCTCTCCGGGCTGAAGTATCTGCGTACACTGTTGGAACACGAGGATTTTCGCGGCGAAGGCAGGACGTTCTGGGTGATGCCGACGCCGGCCAGCGCAACGCGTAACGTGCAATGGTTGCGGCAGAACGGCGTGGCCGTGCGCGATGAGGACGTGTATCTGGCACCACTCTATGGGGCCGAGATCGAAGACGCGGAGCTGTTGCGTCGGATTGAAGCTCAGCGCCCGAAGCACATCGTGATGGCGATCGGCGGCGGAACGCAGGAACGGGTCGGGTGGTACCTGAAGCAGCAGCTCGGCTATCGGCCGGCGATTCACTGCATCGGGGCGGCGATCGGATTCCTGAGCGGAGACCAGGTGGCGATTCCGGAGTGGGTGGACCGGATTGGAATGGGCTGGCTGTGGCGTGTGGCTTCGGACCCCCGGCGCTACGGGCCACGCTACTGGGAGGCGCGACATTTGGCGCCACTGCTGATGAAATATCGCGAGAAGCTGCCGGTCACACAGAACTGACGGCGCGGCGGCTGACCCGAATAAGCTGAACCGGAAAGCGTGAATAGGACAACCTGAACCTGATAAGTTGAAACTGGGCGGTCAATCGGATGCGCGTCTTTCATCTGCGTCAGCGTTCGCTGGTGCGCGGCACAGTGCTGGCGCTGGCCAGCTTTGTTGCGGGATTCCTGATCTCGGGATTTCCTGCGCTGCGGCCGAATCCGTGGATGATTGCACCGGTGCTGGTGTGCGCGGCGGCGGCGCTGGATACGGCGCGATGCATGCAGAGGCGGTGGAATTTCTATCACGGAGCCGTGCTTCTGCTGCTGTATACGGACCTGATGATCCTGCTGCTGCTGACGTTTTTCCTCGTGGTGCCGTACTCTGGCCTGACGCCGTAAGTGGCGCAGGAGTGAAGCGTCGATTCAGATGCCGACGCGATGCGCTTCAGACCCAGCCGCCGTCGATGACGTAGCTCTGGCCGGTGATGGCGCTGCTGTCGGCGGCAGCGAGAAAGAGCGCGAGGCGAACGACCTCATCGGGTTCGAGATGGCGCTTGATGGCTTGGCGGCTGAGGATTTCGGCGCTGTACTCTGGGGTGATCCAGAGCTGCTTCTGTTTTTCGGTGAGGATAGCTCCTGGCTGGATGCTGTTGACGCGGATGTTGTGGATGCCCTCTTCAAAAGCAAGCGAACGAGCGAGTCCGACGATGGCGGCCTTGGAGGCGACGTAGGCGGGCAGACCGGTGGAGGGAATGCGCCAGGCGATGGAACTCATGTGAAGGATGGAGGCTGAGCCGGAGCGACGCAGCGTGGGCAAAGCGGCCTGGGTGACGAAGAACTGCTGGCGGAGATTGATGGCGATCAGTTCGTCCCACTCCGAAGCGGTGATCTGGTCGGTGGAGTGGCGGCGATCGTTGCCGGCGTTGTTGATGAGGACGTCGAGACCGCCAAGCGCGCGGAGTACGGCGGCGACGGCTGTGGAGATGGCATCGGTCTGGGCGAGTTCGCAGCGATGGTAGATGGGCGCAGGCTGAGCGGCTGCGAGTTCGGAGACGAGCTGCGCGGCTGCGGCGTCCTGTACGTCGAGAAAGGCGACGGCCGCACCCTGCCCGACGAAGCCGCGGACGAGCGCAGCACCGATGCCGGTGGCTCCGCCGGTGATGAGGACGCGGCGAAGGCGCAGGGATGGGTAGGCGGCAAAGGGACCAACCGGAGAGCGCGCGGAAGAATCGGAGACCATGGTGGATGGAATTGTAGTGGTTGAGGTGCAGGGCAGGCTACGCGGTGCGTAACAGCGAGCGGTTGATGCCGAGCATGGCGGGACGAGGAACGAGTGCGGACGAGCGGGTGATTTGCGTGAGATGAAAATAGGAGGGATGCTCTGCATCCGGAGCGAGGGATGGGACATCGGATGGAGAGCGATACCAGGCGAAGAGGAGAAAACGCAATGGAGCAGAAGATTGCGCTGGTGACGGGTGGAAACCGCGGGATTGGGTGGCAGACGGCGCTGGAGCTGAGCCGGGCGGGCGTCAAGGTGGTGATTGGCGCCCGCAACGAAGAACAAGGCAAAACGGCGACGGCGAAGCTGCGCGCAGCAGGAGCCGATGTGGACTGGATTCGCCTGGAGGTGACGAACGAAGCAGATCGCGAGGCGGCACGGGAGTATTTTGCCGCGCGGTATGGGCGCTTGGACATTCTGGTGAACAATGCGGGCGTGGCGGCGGGAGAGTTTCCTGCGGTTGGACCGGAACATACGGCCAGTGAGGTCTCCGAAGAGACGCTGCGTTCGGTGATGGAGACAAACTTCTTTGCCGTGGTGGCGCTGACGCAGAAGCTGCTGCCGCTACTGAAGGCAAGCGAGGCAGGCAGGATTGTGAATCTGTCCAGCATTCTGGGATCGCTGGACCGGCAAGCGGATCCAAAGTCGCCGTTTTACCGGGCCAAGAGCTTTGCCTACAGCGTCTCGAAGACTGCGCTGAACTCGCTGACGGTGCATCTGGCGTTTGATCTGCGCAGGACAGCGATCAAGGTGAATTCGGCGCATCCGGGATGGGTGAAGACGGACATGGGCGGCAAGGATGCGCAGATGGAGCTGGAAGATGGCGCGAAGACCAGTGTAATGCTCGCGCTGTTGCCGGACGATGGTCCGACGGGTGGGTTCTTCCATATGGGCCAGACGCTGCCGTGGTGATAGGCGGAGCAGCGGCCTCGGCGGGAAGCGGCGAAGCTGGGGTGGAATTCAAATGGGACGGAAAGTTTTCGATATTTATTCGCCCTTTTGCGATAGACTGAGGCTATGGATTTTCAGTTGCGGACGAGCTATGAGCCGCGGGGCGACCAGCCGCGGGCGATTGAAGAGTTGGTGAGCGGCCTAGCAGCCGGTGAGCAGCATCAGGTGCTGTTGGGCGTGACAGGATCGGGCAAGACTTTCACGATGGCGAAGGTGATTGAGGCTCTGAACCGGCCGGCTCTGATTCTGGCGCACAACAAGACACTGGCGGCACAGCTTTACAACGAGTTCCGGCAGTTTTTCCCAGGCAATGCGGTCGAGTACTTCGTAAGCTACTACGACTACTACCAGCCGGAGGCGTATGTGCCTGCGGGCGATCTGTATATCGAAAAAGAAGCGACGGTGAACGAGGAGCTGGACAAGCTGAGGCTGTCAGCGACGCGCTCACTCTTCGAGCGGCGGGATGCGATTATCGTCAGCTCGGTGAGCTGTATTTATGGACTGGGATCGCCGGAGGCGTACTACGGGATGCTGCTTCTGCTGGAAAACGGGCAGCGGATCAGTCGCAACGACATCGTGCGGCGGCTTGTGGAGATTCTGTATGAGCGCAACGATATGGATTTTCGCCGCGGGACGTTTCGCGTACGCGGAGACGTGATCGAGGTCTATCCGACTTATGACGAGAATGCATACCGGATTGAGCTGTTTGGCGACGAGATCGAGACTCTGGCGCAGATCGATCCGCTCTTCGGGACAGTGAAGCAGAAGTACGCACGGCTGCCGATCTATCCGAAGAGCCATTATGTGGTGCAGCCAGAACGAAAGTCGCAGGCCATCGACAGCATTGTGGCGGAGTTGACCGAGTGGGAGGCGCAACTGGAAAAAGAGGGCCGGATGGTGGAAGCGCAGCGGATTCACCAGCGGGTGCGCTTCGACCTGGAGATGATCAAGTCGATGGGCTATTGCCATGGAATCGAGAACTATTCGCGGCACTTCTCCGGACGGCTGCCGGGCGAGCCTCCGCCGACGCTGCTGGACTATTTCCCGCGGGATTTTCTGGTGTTTGTGGATGAGTCGCATGTGACGATGCCGCAGGTGCATGGGATGTGGCACGGAGATCGTAGCCGGAAGCAGACGCTGGTTGATTATGGATTCCGGCTGCCGTCGGCGATGGACAACCGTCCGCTGCGTTTTGAGGAGTTTGAGAACAGAGTGCATCAGGTGATCTACGTTTCGGCGACGCCCGGCCCGTATGAGTTGACGAAGGCTGCCGGCGTGGTGGTGGAACAAGTGATTCGCCCGACGGGACTGGTGGATCCGGAGGTGGAGGTTCGCCCAGTAAAGGGACAAATCGACGACCTGCTCGGCGAGATTCGCGCGCGGGCAAAACGCAACGAGAGGGTGCTGGTGACGACGCTGACCAAACGGATGGCCGAGGACCTGGCGAACTACTACACCGAGGTGGGGGTTCGATGCCGGTATATGCACTCGGAGATTGAGACGCTGGAGCGGGTGAAGATTCTGGCCGGGCTGCGCAAGGGCGAGTACGATGTGTTGATCGGGATCAACCTGCTGCGCGAAGGACTGGATCTGCCGGAGGTCTCGCTGGTGGCGATTCTGGACGCGGACAAGGAGGGCTTTCTGCGCTCGACAGGAGCGATGATTCAGACGATTGGCAGGGCGGCGCGCAACGTGGAGGGCCGCGCGATTCTTTACGCAGACCGCATGACAGATTCGATGCGGCGTGCAATCGACGAGACGGAGCGAAGACGCGTGATCCAGCGAGCGTACAACGAGGAACACGGCATTGTGCCACAGACGATTCTGAAGAGCATGGATGCTGGATTGGCTGCGATTCTGAAGGCGGAGTACGGCGACCCGGTGGAGCTTGCGACGGAAGAGAAGACGGAATTCGCCAGTCAGGAGGAGCTGGACCTGTATCTGAGTGGCCTGGAGGAGCAGATGCGCGAGGCTGCAAAGAGGTTCGAGTTCGAAAAAGCAGCGAAGATGCGCGATACGCTGAAGGAACTGCGGGAGAAGGAATTCCTCTTCGGCTGAACGCGAAGGCGACAAAGATGCAGGCGAGGCAACCTGAGCGCATGAGCCGTCATCTTACGGTTGAGTTCGACGATTCCTGTGGAGTGCTGGAGAGCTGGCGTGCTGAAGCTGATTCGGCCCAAGTTGAACATGGCGGTTATCTTACTGGTTGACGAAAACCCGCTGCGAGCCTCTCTGCGGCAGAGTCTGCTGGAACGTGCGACACCAGACGTGGTGAGGGTGAGTAATCCGGCAGAAGCGCTTTGCCTGGTGGAGTCAGAAGACTTTGCTCGGGCGCTGCGCCTGGTGGTGACGGGCGGGAAGATCTTCGGGATCAGCAGTCCTGAGTTTATCTCCGAGCTACGCGCACGAATGCCCGGGGTTCCGGTGCTGGTGTTGACGAGCAACGACGAAAAACCCGGCGAACGAGTGGAGATCGCAGGCGTTTACTATATCAGCGCAAACTCACCAGAAGAGTTGCGCACGACAGTGGACGGGCTGTTGAATGCCGGTTCACGGCAGACAGCGTAGCCGTGTCAAGTGGCCTCAAGCTACTCGCTTCCGGCCAATTCCTCCCCCATTTCCTTCTGTGAGCAGGCATCCGGCCTGTCTGCTGGCGAACGCGGACCGAAGCTGCTTCGTCTTCTCGACCTTTCGATGGATACGTATTGGGTGCGGAAACCCATACCATCTGTAGGGAATATCGTGGATAATGCGTTTGCCCGCGTCTGAGGCGAGTGCGACAATCGAGAGGTAGCGCGCCGGGAGACGGTCTCGAAGCGAATTCCGAAGGAGACAGGACAGGAAGATGGCGGCATTTGGCAGCTTTGCACTGCTTATTGCGTTGATTCTGGCGGGATATAACCTGCTTGCAGGCGGCGTCGGGCTGCGGTTGCAGACGGTGGGCGGCGGCACGGCACCGATTGCACCGGAGCGGCTGCTGGAGACTGCGCGGCGGGCGGGAATCGCGGGATTTGTGGCAGTGACAGCGGCGGCGTTTGCCTTGGTGTGGTCGGCGTTTCACAACGATTTCAGGTTAGAGTACATCGTCGAGCACTCGAATATCGCGCTGCCGGGAGCGTATAAGTTTGCGGCGCTGTGGAGCGGGCAGGAAGGCTCGCTTCTGCTGTGGTGCTGGCTGCTCGCGACTTATGGATTTGTGCTGCGACTGACGGACAAAGAAGACCGGCGGCTGCATGCCTATGCGGGAACAATCCTGGCCGGGGTGCAGGTGTTTTTCCTGATCCTGGTGAACTTTGTGGCGATGCCGTTTTCGCTGGTACGCGGCGGGGTGGCTCCGGCGGATGGCAACGGGCTGAATCCGCTGTTGCAGTACCCGGAGATGGTGATTCATCCGCCGATGCTGTATCTGGGATATGTGGGTTTCACGGTGCCGTTTGCCTTTGCTCTGGGCGCACTGATGATGCGGTATCCGGGCGACAAGTGGATCCATATCACACGGCGCTGGACGATGTTCACCTGGATGTTCCTGACGATCGGTATCTTCCTGGGTATGCATTGGGCGTATGCGGTGCTGGGGTGGGGCGGCTACTGGGGATGGGATCCAGTAGAGAACGCTTCGCTGATGCCGTGGCTGACGGGAACGGCGTTTCTGCATTCGGTGATGATGCAGGAGAAGCGTGGGATGATGAAGAGCTGGAATGTGTGGCTGATCTTCTCGACGTTTCTGCTGTCGATTCTGGGTACGCTGCTAACGCGCGGCGGACTGGTGAGCAGCGTGCATGCCTTTGCCCAGTCGTCGATCGGGACGTGGTTCGTGGTGTTTCTGGGCATTGTGCTGGCAGTGTGCGCCTTCACTTACATTCTGCAGAAGGATCACCTGAAGAGCGAACATCAGATTGAGTCGCTGGTGAGCCGAGAGTCGGGTTTTCTTTTCAACAACCTGGTGCTGCTGGCGGCCTGCTTCACGATTCTGTGGGGAACGCTCTATCCGGTGCTATCAGAGTATGTGGACGGGACGAAGAAGACGGTCTCCGGCGCATATTACAGCCACGTGATGGTGCCGATCGGAGTCTTTCTGCTGCTACTGACGGGCGTAGGACCGCTGCTGGCCTGGCGCGCTTCGTCGCTCAAGAGCCTGCGGCGGAACTTTGTGCTGCCGGTTGTGGCTTTCTGGGTGACGCTGATCGGGTGCGCGATCGCCGGAGTGAAGGTGTGGGGCGATGAAGGCGTCTTCTACGCAGCGGTGACGTGGTCGCTGGCGGCGGCTGTAACGACGGCGATTGCATCGGAGTTTGTCCGCGGAGCGGCGGTACTGCATCGGCAGACGGGGAAGAATATGGTGGCCTCGGCGGTGCTGCTGACGCGGAGAAATACGCGACGGTACGGCGGATATGTGGTGCATCTGGGCGTGGTTCTGATCTTTCTTGGATTCGCCGGGTATGCGTTCAATCGAAGCGCGGAAAAAGAGATGCCTCCTGGAAGTTCCATCTCCGTAGGGCCGTATCGACTGGTGAATATCGGCAATACGCAGGAGTCGAATGCGAACTACGACACGGAATTTTCACAGCTTGACGTCTATGAGCATGGGCGGAAGATTCTGAATGAGCCGATGTCGCCGGAGAAGCGCGTCTATCTGGTGAACGGTCAGCCGCAGACGATCGTGGCCAACCACTCGACGTTGCTGTGGGACCTGTATGTGGTGTACGAAGGCGAGAATCCGGATACGGGGATGCCGATCATCAAGGTATTTCTGAATCCGCTGGTGAGCTGGATATGGATCGGACTGGCGGTAACGGTCTTCGGGACGCTGCTGGCGCTCGTGCCCGCGGTGCAGCCATCGCGCGTGGCGGTGATGGCCCCGGCACGGACACAGGGAGCGGACGCTTTGGAAGGCGGCGCGCCGGCGGGGGGCGACTGATGGCCATCACTGGACGGATGAGGATGTGGAGCAGGACACTACTGGCCGCGGTGATCGTCGCGGTGTGCCTGGTCACGACCGGGGCCAGCAATCCGCAGGCGCGTTTCAATGATCTGGGCCACAAGATGATGTGTACGTGCGGGTGCAACCAGGTGTTGCTGGAATGCAATCACGTGGGATGCACCGTCTCCGGCGGGATGCGCGATGAGCTGACCAGGGCGATCGCCAGTGGCCAGAACGACAGCCTGATCCTGCAGAGCTTTGTTCAGGAGTATGGGGCTACAGTGCTGGCGGCTCCGACGACACATGGGTTGGACCTGCTGGCCTGGATCATGCCCTTTGCGGTCTCCTTGCTGGCGCTGGGAGGAACGATATATCTGGTGCGGCACTGGGCGCGACAACAGCAGACCGCGACGGCCCTGACCCCGCAGCAGAGGCGGACGCTGGAAGCAATGCGCGAGCGCATCCGGTTGGAGACCGACACCCAGGAAACGGGCACGCGGCAGACAGGCGCAAAGGAGAGTTTGTAAGATGACTCCGACGGACGGGTTGATTGCTGGCGCAATACTGTTTCTGGCGCTGTTTGTGTATATTCTGTGGCCGGAAAAAGTGATCGTCGCGCAGCGCGAGAAGACGCGGCTGGACTATCTGGAAGAGTGGAAAGAGCAGCTTTATGCGAATCTGCGCGATTTGCACTTCGAGTATCAGGCGGGCAAATATCCGCTGGAAGACTACGAGCAGCAGCGCACACTGCTGGAGAATGAAGCGGCAACCGTGCTGGCCGAGATAGAGATGCTGGAGCGGCTGGAAAAGGCGACGAGCTGAAACGCGGACAGAGCATGCTCCGCAGAGTTGAAAATTTGACTGGGCACGAGGACGATCTTTTGCGATTTGTGATGAGAGTGGCAGGATGGAAGCGGCTGTCGGCGGCGATGATGCTGCTGGCGATGAGTTGCGCAGCGGCGCTGGCGGGAACGATTACCGGAACGGTGACCAATAAGACAACCGATCGGCCCGCAGTGGGCGATACGGTGACTTTGCTGAGCCTGTCGGCGGGGCTGCAGGAGTTGTCGCACACGAAGACCGATGCGCAAGGGCATTTTTCCCTGACGACGCCGGACGACAGCCAGCCCTATCTGGTGCGGGTGCACCATGAAACGGGTGACTACTTCCAGAATATGCCTCCTGGAATGCATACGGCCGATATCACGGTGTATGACGTAGCGGCGAAGGTGGAGGGGGTTTCGACCGAAGCGGACGTGCTGCGTGTGGAAGCGGCGAACGGGCAGTTGACGGTGACGGAGAGCTACTTTGTGAAGAATCTCTCGTCGCCGCCGAAGACGCAGGCTGGAGATCACACGTATGAGATCGTGCTGCCAACAGATGCGACGATCGATGGCGCGGCGACGGTGGGACCGGCGAATATGCCGCTGGCAGCGACGCCGGACCCGGTGAGTCCGAAGGGGCACTATGCGTTCTCATACCCGATCCGCCCAAACGAAGGGGACAACGGAACACGGTTTCAGGTGACGTATCACCTGCCGTACTCGGGCAGCTTTACGTTTCACCCGAAGCTGGTGGAAGGCGCGGACAATCTGGCGGTGATGCTGCCGAAGAGCATGCAGTTTTCCGGGACCGGATTTCAGCTTGTGCCGGATGATGTGAACGCACAGACTTACCTGGTGCGAGGGATTGCACCGGGCCAGTCGATGCAGTTTACAGTGAGCGGAAGCGGACAATTGCCGCGTGACACCGGCGACGGCGGACAGGCACAGGGAGCAGGCGGCGGACAGGCCGATGCATCGGCGCCGCCCGGTGGTCCGAACGGACCACCGGGCGGCGGGCTGGGCACGCCGATTGCGACGCCCGATCCGCTGGCGAAGTACAAGTGGTGGATTCTGGGCGGACTGGGACTGGCTCTGGTGATTGCAGCAGCGTTTCTGCTGCGACAGCAACCAGCGACGGTGGTGACGGCCAGCCAAGGCGCGAAGACGGGACCAGTCGCGGGAAAGACAGCGAAGGCAGGGCCGAGCGTAGTTGGAGCGGCAGAATCGAGGCCGGGGTTGCTGCTGGAAGCGCTGAAAGAAGAATTGTTCACCATCGAAAGTGAGCGAATCGCTGGTACACTCACTGCTGAGCAGTATGCAGAGGTCAAGGCGGGCATTGAGGTCGTGCTGAAGCGCGCGCTGGATCGGGCAAGACCCTATTCTGCAAAGCGTTCCTGAGCAGCGAAGGCAAGGCGACGCCAACAGGGAGTGACGAGGACAATGAAGACACTGATACGGACATTGCTGATGCTGGCGCTGATCGTGTGGCTGGGCGCGGAGATTTTCTTTCCCGTTGTGGCGGCGGTGACCTTTGGCCAGCTTGCGCCGAATACGCATGCGGCGGGACAGATCGTGGGCGCCCTGCTGCGCATTCTGCACACGATGGGAGCGGGCGCGGGACTGGTGGCGTTGGCCCTGCTTGCGTTGGCTCCGGCGTGGGGATTGTACAAAGCAAAGCATGTGCTGCCGGGTATGATTCTGCTTCTACTGATGATCGGTCTGACATCGTATTCGCAGCACGGGATTATGCCGCAGATGGAACGGGATCGTGTGGCGGTGGGCGGAGCGATCGACTTGGCGTCGGCCAACAATCCAGCGCGCATGGATTTCAACCGGCTGCATGAGCGAAGCACCAAAGTGGAAGAAGCGATTCTCCTGATGGGCATTGCAGTGGTGGCCGTGGTGGCACACGCGGAGACGCAGGCGGCGCGACAATCGTGAAGACGCCGGGGCTGGCGATTGCGCTGGGTACGGTGGCGGCTCTGGCGGATGTGGCTGGCGCCATCGTACTGGTGAAGGCGCATGCAGTGGAGCGCTCACTGCGCTATTTTGTGGCGCTCGGCGCCGGCTTCCTGATGGCGACAACGGTGCTGGAGATGCTGCCGGAGAGCATGCGGGTGAGTGGAAACCTGGCTCCGGTGCTGGTGATGGTCGGCTATTGCGCGCTGCACTTTCTGGAACATACGGTGAATGCGCACTTTCACTTTGGCGAGGAGACGCATTCCGGTGAGTTTGTCTCGTTGCATACAAGTTATTCGGTGCTGGGCGGACTGGCGCTGCACGCGCTCTTTGACGGAGTGGCGATCGGGTCAGGGTTTGCCGTCTCCGGCGCGCTGGGATGGTTGATCTTTGCAGCGATCTTTCTGCACAAGGCGCCAGAGGGATTTACGATTGCATCGGTGATGCTGGCCAGCGGCGGCAGCCGAAGAAATGCCTTTCTCGCCGCGGTGACGCTGGCGGTGGCGACGGTCTGCGGGGTAATGGTGATTGCGCTCGCGCCGCGACTGGTGGCGTTTGGACTGCCGCTTTCTGCCGGTGTGGCGCTCTATGTGGCGGCCACGGACCTGGTACCGGAGGTGAATCGCGAGCCGGGCGTGCGGATGGCGCTGGTCTTCTTTGCCGGAGTGGCAGGATTTCTGCTGCTGCGGTTGCTTGCTCCAGCACTGTAACGCGTGAAGCTTGTGCCGCGAGCAATTGACGCACGATGCAGCGTTTGCTTACCGCTCGACTCACGCCTCTTTTTTCCCATTATTGATCTGGCCCGGTAATACTGTTACGCGGCATAGGCGACGAGGGGGTCTTTGAAGAAGGCTTTGATTCTTTCTGGATTGTTTTCGATTGCCGACATGTGTTCCGTTGCAGCCTTCTTTAACTTGTCTTTTGTCCTGCAAGGAACGCGAGTTTCGAGGGCCTGTTTCAAG
>JAJZCP010000137.1 GCA_021846065.1 Acidobacteriota bacterium | reverse complement strand
CCGTCAGACCGCCAAATCCAGAATCGAAGACTCCGACAACAGGCGCACGTGTGGCCTTGATTGTGAAATTGCTCATGGCTGTGCTCCGCTGGCAGCCGCACTGGCCGCGGTCAAATACGTCTGCGTCAGATCTGCATGGCCGTGCAGTGTCGCCTGCTGCTCTCCGCCGACCAGAAAACGCACCTCCATCACCTGCGGCAGATTCGCATGCAGCGTCGCGCAGATCGAAAGCACCGTCAAGGTTTCCGTTTCCAGTCCCGAGGGATGCAAGGCGGCAAACGGATTGGAAAGATTCACAATCGCGATTCGATCCTCACTCTGCGCGGCATCACGGACCGATCCCGCATGGCTTGGAGCAGTCTTGCTCAGCGGCATCAGAAACACCGCTTCCACCGGATTTGTCGTCGTCGGCAGCGGGTGCATCGAATGTGCATTGGAATACTGACTCAGCAGCCGATTGAGCAGCGATCGAGCACGCGCCTGCGGCTCATCGGGCAGTGGCAAGGCAATCGTCTCCGGCGCCAGCGTACTGGTCGTGTCATCGGCCACCATCATCGTCACCTGTTCCAGAGGCGCAACCGCCGGCGCCGATGTTCCTTGCGTCTGGTCACCTTGCAGCAATCGATCATGCGCGCGCTCCCGCAGTCGCACCAGCACCGCTGTCATCGCCACTGAGGAGACAAAAAGTACCACAAATAAAATCTTCTGGAAACGGGGCGTCATGGTGCTGCTGCCTCGCTGCGCCAGGCCAGCAGAGCAGCAGCCAGAGCGTTGAGCACGCGCGTCTGATAGTCCGCATCGTCCACCGCGCTTGTCACTTTGCCTGTTCCTCCATGCGCATTCTCCCGTAATGGCGCAACTTCCACGGCGACCGCAGGGCACGTCATGCTGTCGATTCCCGGCAGTGTTGTCCGTCCCAGCGTGGTGGGAATTGCCAGACTGCTCTCTCCATCGCGGCCAGCCGTGCTCAGTGCGCTGTTCAGCGTTCCGCCCAGCTTCAGGCTCTCGGCG
This sequence comes from Acidobacteriota bacterium, assembly GCA_021846065.1. The sequence goes on along the minus strand of JAJZCP010000137.1, from coordinate 4,149 downwards.
ACACGGGTCGCCTGTGCCGTCTTCCATGGCAATAGCAGTTGGGGCTGGGCAGGAGAGAGGGAAGAGACAAAAAGATGGACTCCCGATCCCGCTTCTGTGGCATGGAGCACAATGCACGCCCCGGCCTGCGCATGATTGGCCACCGTCGCGCGAGCATCTTCATCCAGCGCAACGTCGCTTTGCCGTGTCTCGATCACCGTAAATCCACGCGCCACCAGCAGCGCCCGCAGCCGCTGGCTCATCGCCAGCGTCACGGCTTTCTCCGCCATTGCCGACTGCGTCTCTGGACTTGGAGAGTCACCCGCTCCCAGCCAAGCGCCAGGATCGTTGCCTCCGTGCGCTGCATCCAGCACCACCGTGAAGTGTCGCAAGGGCAAAGTCTCTGACGGCGCCGCTGTCTGCGCTGCCGTCTGCGCCGCGGCTCCAACACCGCATCCGGCACTCAGGCTGGCGGCCATCCACAGCGCGATTCCTGTCCACGCGCACTTTCTGTCGCGCCTGTTGCGTCGCCTTCCGTTGCGCGTCTCTGCCGCCATCGCTGTGGTCGATTGTATCCCAGCCTCCGATCTCCTCGATTCCGGTTAACCGCGCAGCTCCATCAGGCAAAAAACTTCTGCTTCCAGCGTCCGCTCAAGCTGTTTTCTTCCAATGAGCTGGCGTAAAGTGAAGGAGGGGCACTTCTTTGAGGGGCCTGCAATTCTCCGGCCTGCGCCTGCGGGTGTGCCGCCGGCAGGCATGCGTTGCAACCCTGGTGGCTGATGAGACCGATTTCGATTCGCCGCATTGACTTTGTTTGTGCCCTCGCGGCCATATTCCTCTTCGTGGCGGCCACGCCGGGCCATGCCCAACAAACGGCTCAGCAGACTCCTGCAGCACCTGCCACAGATACCGATCCGGTTCGTTCGCCTGACTCTGCAATGCCAGCCGCGCCAGCCGCGCCGGCACAGCATGCGTCGGACACCAGCTCCGGTTTCCTGCTCCAGCAGAATGTCGAAGAGGTCGCTCTCAACGTCACTGTCCTCGACAGCAAGGGCCGCATCATCCACGACCTGCAAAAGAGCGACTTTCGCGTCCTCGAAGATGGCAAGCCGCAAACCCTGATCAGCTTCCAGCATGCCGACGTGCCGGTCTCGATCGGTGTCATCGTGGACAACTCCGGCTCCATGTACAAGAAGCGTCCGGCGGTGAATAAAGCCGCACTCGATCTGATCGAAGCCTCCAATCCCAAAGATGAAGCCTTCGTCGTCAACTTTGCCGATGAAGCCTACATCGATCAGGACTTCACTTCCAGCGTGGACAAACTGCACCAGGGGCTTTCTCACATTGAGGCGCGCGGCGGCACCGCGCTCTATGACGCCGTCGTCGCTTCTGCCGATAAACTCGCCACCGACGCGAAGAATCCCAAGCAGGTCATCATCCTCATCACCGACGGCGAAGACAATGCCTCCACGCTCAATCTGGAGCAGACCATCCGCCGCGTCCAGCAACTCTCCGGCCCGGTCATCTACTCCATCGGTCTGCTCTTTGGCGATGAGATGTCCCGCTCCGAGGTTCATCACGCGCAACGCGCTCTTCAGATGCTCTCCGACGAGACCGGCGGCATCGCTTATTTCCCCGGCTCGCTCGACAATGTGGATGAAATTGCCGCTGAAGTGGCGCGCGACATTCGCAGCCAATACACACTCGGTTATCACTCCACCACGCCCAGCAACGTCCCTGGCTTCCGACGCATCGCCGTCACCGCCCAGGCCAAAGGTCATGGCAAGCTCTTCGTTCGCACCCGCACCGGCTATTTTCCCACCGAACACTCAACCGCTTCCCCAACCAACATTCCTCCCTCCACAAACTGACGCAATCATTCGTTCCCGTAGTGTGAACCGGCCCTGAAATCTCGTGGTTGCATCCGGCGCAACTCTGCGATACAGTGCGGAGAACTTCATCCAGGGCTTCGGAGGCGTCATGAGCAAGGTCCGTGTTCTCGTCGGCACGCGCAAAGGTGCGTTCATTCTCAAGTCGGACGGCGCGCGCCGCGACTGGTCCATCTCTCAGCCGCACTTCCCCGGCTGGGAGCTTTATCACCTCAAAGGCTCGCCTGCCGATCCCAACCGCATCTACGCCTCGCAATCCTCCTCATGGTTCGGCCAGACCATGCAGCGCTCCGACGACGGCGGCCTCACCTGGACTGCGATCGGCAACAAGTTCCTTTACGACGGCGACACAGGAACCCACCAGTGGTACGACGGCACAGCCCACCCCTGGGAGTTCAAACGCGTCTGGCATCTGGAGCCATCGTTGACCGATCCTGACACCGTCTACGCCGGAGCCGAAGACGCTGCGCTCTTCCGCACCGACGACGGCGGCCAAAGCTGGAATGAGCTTTCCGGCCTGCGCAAACACGGGACCGGCCCCCACTGGCAGCCCGGAGCCGGTGGCATGTGTCTTCACACCATCCTGCTTCATCCAACTGACCCCAGGCGGATCGTCATCGCCATCTCCGCCGCCGGCGCCTTTCGCACCGACGACGGCGGCCTCACCTGGAAGCCGATCAACCGCGGCCTGCGCTCGGAGTACATTCCCGATCCCAACGCCGAGGTTGGCCACTGCGTTCACCACATCGCCATGCACCCTGCGCGGCCCGACACGCTCTTCATGCAGAAGCACTGGGACGTCATGCGCAGCGACAACGCAGGGGAGATCTGGACCGAGGTCAGCGGCAATCTGCCCACTGACTTCGGCTTCGTCATCGACGTGCACGCGCATCAGCCGGAGACGGTCTACGTTGTGCCCATCAAAAGCGACTCCCAGCACTTCCCGCTCGACGGCCAGTTGCGTGTCTTCCGCAGCCGCACCGGTGGCCACGAATGGGAGCCGCTCACCCATGGCCTGCCCCAGGAAAACTGCTATGTCAACGTCCTCCGCGACGCCATGGCCGTCGACCGCCTCGACGAGTGCGGCATCTACTTCGGCACCACCGGAGGCCAGGTCTACGTCTCGCCCGATGGCGGCGACCACTGGCAAGCCATCGCTGAAAATCTCCCATCCGTGCTCTCGGTCGAGGTACAGACCCTGCCATGACGGATTCTGCAACAAACCTCCGATCAGAAGAGTCCGCCTCCGTTGCTTCTGTTTGCATCGAGTTGCCCGCCGTCCTCCGGCTGCTGGCCGGGATTGTGACCAGCGACAGACTCACGCTGGCGGTCGAGCAGCCGGTCACGCTCACCTGCGTCATCCAGGCCATCGAGTCCGCCTACCCCGCCCTGTGCAACACACTCCGCGACCCCGCCACCGGCAAGCGCCGCGCCCTCGTCCGCTTCTTCGCCTGCGGAGCCGACATCAGCCACCAGCCGCTCAACGCACCCATCCCGGAAGCAATCGCCCAGGGCCGCGAGCCGCTGCTGATCCTCGGCGCCATCGCCGGCGGCTGACTCGATCGCACGTGCTCGGTTTTCACTCACCCTTGCCTTCGCGATACCCTATTACAAAATAGAGTCTCCATCCCAACCGAGGTCGATCCATGTCTTCATACAAATACGACACCCTGGCCGTTCATGCCGGTCAACATCCTGACCCGCTCACAGGAGCCGTCAACGTTCCGCTGTATCTGTCTTCCACCTTTGAGCTGACCGGCATCGGCACCGACAAGGGCTGGGACTACTCGCGCGCCGGCAACCCCACGCGCGATCGGCTGGAACTCGCTCTGGCTGCGCTCGAAGGCAATGGGCGAGCTGGCGTGAAGGGATTCGCTTTTGCCACCGGCATGGCTGCCATCTCCGCGCTGGTCGCTCACCTGCATGCCGGAGATCACCTGATCTGCTCGCATAATGTTTACGGCGGCACGGCGCGACTCTTCGACCAGATCATCGCTCACTACGGCATCGCCATCCAATACGTGGACCTCGGCGACCTCGACGCGCTCCGGGCAGCCATCCGGCCCAACACCAAACTCGTCTACTGCGAAACGCCCAGCAATCCATTGATGCAAGTCACCGACATTCGCGCCGTGGCGGAGATTGCCCACACGCACGGCATCGAGGTCAGCGTCGATAACACCTTTCTTTCGCCAGTGCTGCAAAGCCCGCTGGAGCTCGGTGCCGACATCGTGATGCACTCGACGACCAAGTACCTGAACGGCCACTCCGACGGCCTCGG
>JAJZCP010000136.1 GCA_021846065.1 Acidobacteriota bacterium | reverse complement strand
TACGACGCGTTTCCATCTGGATGAGCGCGTCTTCTTGTTTGCCTCTCTGCTGACGCTGGTTACCATGCTGCTACTGGCTATGGTCCCGCTCATCCAGGTAGCACGCGCCGAGCTGTTGCCTGTGTTGCAGGCGAGCGCCACCACGCGCACATCATCCCGCGCGCCTATCCTGCGCCGCGCCGCGATCTGGCTGCAGATTGGCATCTCCTTCGCGCTGCTGGTCTCCACGGGCGCGCTGGTGCGTAGCTTCCTCAATACGCGCACGCAGTCCATCGGCCTCACCCGCAAGCAGGTGCTCATCGCCTTCACGCAGCAGCCGGAAGCCCCAGTACGCGAGGAGGTCGTCGCCAATCTTCGCGCGCTACCGGGCGTTGGGAGCGTAGCCTACGCAATCCGCGCACCGCTCATGCCCTCCGAAGGCGGCATCGCAACCAAGATCACGTTTTCCAGCCATCCGGAGATGCATGATCCGGTCGTCATCAAGTACAACGCGGTGAGTCCGAATTTCCTGAATGTGACCGGCACGCGCATCCTACGTGGGCGCGGCTTCACAACGGCTGATGACGCCAACGGCCCGCCAGTCGTCATCATCAACCAATCCATGGCGCGCAAGTACTGGCCGGGCCGGGATCCCATTGGCCAACTCGTTCGACTGCCTGGCTTCGGCAATGGCATCGATCGTGGCGCCACCCTTGAAGCCCGCGTCGTTGGCGTAGCCGAAAACGCTCCCATCAACCAGATAGGCGAGATCCCCGAGTCTTACATGTACCTCCCGTATCACCTCTCGCAAATGGGAGAGATCACCTTTGTCCTTCAAACCCGCCAGAATGCCATGGCCATTGCCCGGGACGCGCGCCAGGTGCTCATCCACGCCAACCCGCTGCTGGATCCGATGTTTGTCACATCGTTGCCGGAACTCATTCGCTACTCGGCCGGCAACTACCAGATGATGGCCGAACTGGTGAGCGCGCTGGGGCTGATCGGCCTGGCGCTTACCGTGGTGGGTCTCTATGGATTCCTTGCTTTCCGCGTCACCCAGCGCCGCCGCGAGATCGGCATCCGCATGGCGCTGGGCGCCTCGCGGGAAGCAACAGTTTGGCTCATTTTTCGCGACACAGCAAGCATGGCGGGGATAGGTCTTGCGATCGGAGTGGTGTTGGCGCTGCCTGCCGCGAGACTGGAGTCGGCGGCGCTGTTTGGTGTGGGCCCGCTGGACGCGCTCTCTATCACGATCGCGCTGGGAATTTTAGCCGCTGCGGTGGCTGCCGCCGCCTGGCTGCCAGCTAGACGTGCCGCTTCCATTGATCCCATGCAGGCATTGCGTTCCGAATAAGGAGAAGCATTGTGACCAACTTGATCAGCGATCTTCGCTACGCATTCCGCCAACTCCTCAAGTCGCCAGGCTTCGCCATCGCCGCAATCCTCACGCTGGCGCTCGGCATTGGAGCAAACACTGGCATGTTTACTGTGCTGGAGGCAATGCTGCTGCGCGCGCTTCCGATCCGCAACGCGCAGCGCGTGGTCTACATCACGGAAAACGAAAGGCCGGAAAACATTACGGGGACGGGGAACAGTCTGTGGACTTTTACATTGCCAGTCTTTGAGCAGATGCGCCAGCAGAAGCAGGTCTTCAACGATGTTCTGGCGTATGTGCCGCTTTCGCTCAGCAGGGTCGATATACGCATCGGCCAGACATCAATGATGGCAGATGCGGACATGGTGAGCGGCAATTTTTTCCAAATGCTGGGCGTGTCTATGTTGCGCGGACGCGCCTTTGACTTGCAGGACGAAAAGCAGCATACGCAGGTCGTCGTGATTAGCTACAACTTCTGGACGCGGGCCTACTCGCGCGACCCGGACGTCATTGGCCAGACGCTCTTCATCAAAGGCATTCCGTTCACCATCGTTGGCGTAGCGGCACAGAAATTCGCAGGGGTCGAACCGTCCACATTCGATGATTTCTGGATTCCATTGCAGGATCGTCCCGACATTCCAGCCTGGGGAATGTCTCCGGCATCGGGCCTTACTTTGTATGGCGCCCGCCCCTGGTCCTGCTTGATGATGATGGGCCGCATGGCTCCGGGCAAGACGCGGCGCAGAGCGGAAGCGCTGCTCAACCCACTGCTGCTGCGCCTCTGGTACGGCACGTTGGGCAAGACGATTCCTCCGAAAAAGAACCTTGGCGTGGTACTGGTCCCAGCGACCGGAATGGGGCCAGCCAGCGATTATTATCGTCAACCGCTCCGCCTCACGATGGTGCTGGTGTTGTTGGTGCTCCTGATCGCCCTTACGAATGTGGCGATGTTGGTGTTGGCCCGCAATGCGACACGGCAACGAGAGATTGCGGTACGCGTGGCGTTGGGTGCTGGACGCATGACACTGCTGCGTCAACTGCTGGCTGAGAGCCTGCTGCTGGTAGTTGCGGGCGCTGGGCTGGGTTGGGCGTTTGCAGCATGGATTGCACCCATGCTGGCAAAGATGCTCGATGCAGGGATGGACATGCAACTGGACTTCAGCCCAGACCATCGCGTTCTCTGGCTGACGTTTGGCGTAGCGTCGCTGGCCACGCTTGTGTTTGGACTGGCTCCTATGGTGAGCGCGATGCGAATCTCGCCGACGCTGGCGATGAAGTCCGGGAGTGCCTCCACAGGCACAGACCGCAATCGGCTGATGGGGCGCAGGCTGTCCGTCTCCGCTCAAACGGCCCTGTGCGTTGTGTTGCTGGTGGCCGCGGCCTTGATGGTCCGCACATTGCGTCGCTATCAGACAGAGGACCTTGGCATCCGCACGCAAGGGCTGCTGGTCTTCGGCATCAACCCAATAGGCATGAAGTCCGACGCGCAGACGTTACAGTTCTATCAAAATCTACTCGATAAGCTGCGTGTGTTGCCCGGCGTAGAGTCGGCGACGGTGACGGAAAATCGCCTGGGAAAGGGCTGGAGCGATAACAGTGGGCTGGTTTTGGATGGCGTGGACCAACATGACACGTCGCAAAAATACGCTGAATTGCGTACCAATGACGTTGGCCCGGACTTCTTTCATGTGCTGGGCATCCCTATTCTGCAAGGGCGCGGCATTGCTGCCGCAGATACGGCAGATGCGCCGCGCGTTGCGGTGGTCAACCAAACACTGGTCGACCTCCTCCTGCAGCATACCAATCCACTTGGCCACACGCTGGGACCAAAGGGCCATACCTTCACTATTGTCGGAGTAGCGCGAGACAGCAAGTTCACGAGTGTGGATGAACCAAAGATGCCTATGGCGTGGTATCCCTACGCGCAGGTGCCAGGTACGGGCGCGATGAACGTGGAGCTTCGAATCTTGGGCAATCCCTTGGCGATTCTGCCGACAGTGCGCCGCGTCGTCCGGCAGATTAATCCCAACCTGCCGTTGGATGATCCGCAGACCCAGCAGGCCGTGTTCGACAGATCCTATTTCTTTAACGCGCTGACAGCAGGACTGACGACCTTCTTCGGCCTGTTGGCGGCGCTGCTGGTGGCGATTGGACTCTACGGCACGCTGGCCTATCGTGTCAGCCGCCGCACGCAGGAGATTGGCGTTCGCATGGCGCTGGGCGCGACGCGCGAGAACGTGCAGTGGATGGTGCTGCGGGAAAGCCTCTGGATGGTCGCGCTCGGCGTGGTGGTGGGCGCGCCACTGTCGCTGGCGGTTGGCAAATGGATGCAGTCGCAATTGTACAAGCTCTCTTGGCACGACCCGCTGGCCATGCTGGGCGCGTTCATTGTGGTGGGGATGGTTTCACTGGCTGCGTCGTGGCTGCCCGCGCGCCGCGCCGCCTCCATTGACCCCATGCAGGCCCTGCGTTCCGAATAAGGAGACGAATCATGACAACTCTGCTCAACGATCTTCGCTACGCATTCCGCCAACTCCGCAAGTCGCCGGGATTTGCCGCCACCGCCGTCCTCACGCTGGCGCTCGGCATTGGCGCGAATACCGGCATGTTTACCGTGCTGGAGGCGATGCTGTTGCGCGCGCTGCCCATCCATGACGCGCAGAGGGTTGTCTACATCACGGAGAACAATCCGCCAGACAACGTGATGAACAGCGGCAATAGTCCGTGGGATTTCCCGATGCCGGTCTTTCAGCAATTGCGGCAGCAGAAGCAGATTTTTCAAGATGTAATCGCGTATGTGCCGCTGTCGTTTAACAAGGTAGAGGTGCGTGTGGGCAATACACCGGATGCCGTGGAAGCGGACATGGTGAGCGGCAATTTTTTTCAGATGCTCGGCGTGCGGATGGCGCGGGGCCGGGCGTTTGACCTGGAGGACGAACGCCAGCATACGCAGGTCGTGGTGCTGAGTTACGACTACTGGACGCGGGCGTTTGCGCGTAACCCGGACGCGGTTGGCCGGACCATGTTCATTCGCGGAATTCCATTTACGGTTGTGGGCGTGACCGCTCCGGGGTTTGTGGGCGTCGAACCAGCGACGCGCGATGCTTTTTGGATTCCATTGCAGAACCGTCTCGACCTGAATCCTCTGGGTTTTCCGGCCAGCAGCGGATACACGCTTTACGGCCCAAAACCATGGTCACTCTTGATGATGATGGGACGGCTTGCGCCCGGCCAGACGAAGCGCAGCGCGGAAGCGGCATTGAATCCGGTGCTGCTGCGGTATTGGTACGGTACGCTGGGCCGGAGTGCTCCGCCGAAGATGAATCTTGGCGTGCAATTGATGCCGGCCACGGGCGTCGGCACGATGAGCGACCAGATTCGCGAGCCGTTGCGGATAAGCATGGCCTTGGTGCTGTTGGTGCTGCTGATCGCCTGCACCAATGTCGCCATGCTGATTCTTGCGCGCAACGCCACGCGGCAGCGTGAGATTGCCGTGCGCGTGGCGCTGGGCGCGGGACGCATGACACTGCTACGGCAACTGCTGGCAGAAAGTTTGCTGCTCGTAGGTGCTGGGACCGGGGTGGGCTGGACGCTGGCTACTCTAGTGACTCCCATGTTGGGCCGCAGGCTGGCGCTGGCAGGATATGAAGTCAGCTTTCACACGGACACGCGCGTCTTCTGGTTCACGCTGGGCATTGCCACGCTGGCCTCTGTTGCGTTCGGGCTGACTCCACTATTCAGCTCGCTGCGGATTCCGCCCACCCTCGCGATGAAATCCGGGAATGCCTCGGCGGGAACGGACCGCAACCGGCTGCTCGGACGCAGGCTGGCCGTCTCCGCGCAGACGGCGTTGTGCGTGGTGCT